>VBAS01000330.1 GCA_005882975.1 Bacteroidota bacterium
TATTCCTACAGTGATAACGATTTTATTTTCCTGGGAAAGATCGTGGAGCAACTTTCCGGTATGACGCTTGATCAATATGTACAAAAAAATTTCTACTCAAAGCTGGGATTAGAAACAACTGGGTTCAAGCCAAGGGAACGTTTTGCAGTTAACAGGATCATTCCAACCGAAGAAGAGAAATATTTCCGCAAGCAATTACTTTGGGGCGATGTACATGATGAAGGCGCATCAATGTTTGGCGGTGTGGCGGGGCATGCCGGTTTATTTTCCGATGCCTATGATCTTGCTATGCTTTACCAAATGCTGTTGAATGGTGGAGAATTGAATGGCGAAAAGATCTTTAAAGAAGAAACAATAAAATTATTTACAGCCTACCACAGTAAAGACAGCCGCCGGGCTTATGGTTTTGATAAACCGGAAAAAGATAATGTGACAAGAAAAGAACCTTATCCATCATTGTTCTCTTCGCCGCAAACATTTGGACACACTGGTTTTACCGGCACATGCGTTTGGGTAGATCCAAAATATGATCTTGTTTATATTTTTCTTTCCAATCGTGTGAACCCTTCAAGAAATAATCCTGCATTTGCACAATCAAATGTAAGAGCGAAGATACAGGATACAATTATTGAAGCTATACGGTAGAAAGGTATATAAAGTAAATAAGGTAGTAGTGTTCGGAGGAGTCGACTCTATATACTTTTTATACTTCTTACTTTTTATAACGGCAGTTTCATCAACACTTTCTTAATATCATCATACTGCTCCCACGGAATAAAATGTCTTGCGCCAGGTAAAATTTTTACTTCAACTGATTTGGCTTTTGTCAATTTCTTTTTTGCATATTCAACATTGCCAACCGGAACAAATGTATCCTTATCACCATGAATGATCCACACAGGGCAAGTGATCTTGTCCCATTCCTTATCCGTTTCTTTCAAGTCCGATTTTAAATAGACAAGCTCTTCATTGCTTGGGCGAAAAGCACCGGGCAAAAAATATTGTAAGAATGAACCCTTTAGCATAAACCGCCATCTTTCAGGTTTTTCTTCACCAGGATCAACTGCTGCAGCAAGAAATACAAGTCCTGTAAATAAATTTTCATTGTCCATCTGCAACTTAACGATCATCGGTCCACCAAGTGAATGACCAACTGCATACATCGGTTGGCCATTCTGAAAAGATCTGACAAGAGGACTTATCAATTTTGATTGATCATCTAAATTTTTTGCATCACCAAAGTTGCTGTAACCAAATCCCGGACGATCGATTGATATCATCCTGTATTTGCTCAGCATGTCTTTGTCCTGCATATATCGTTCAAAAGCTGACCATCCACCCGGAGAACCATGTACAAAAAATAAAGTAGGGAAGGTATCGTTACCCGCTTTTGCATAATGCATATTAAATCCATCAACCTTGATGGTTTCAGTAGTCAGCACTACATTATTTTTTGAAAATTTTTCTTTCGCTTCACTATCGCTCATCCGAAATTTCATGCTGCATTGTGCAAATACAAGCCAAACCGCGATCAATATTAAAAAACCAATCAGCAATCGCCGGAAGATCTTTCGTTTCATTTTTCAAACCTACAAAGAATCATCATTGTATGGTGGAGATGGGTATATAAAGTAAAAAAGTATATAAGGGTGGGCGTTATACTAGATACCTTATTTACTTTTTATACTAATTACTTATCTCTTCTTGGTTGCTGAGGCGGACGATTGGGCCCACGTTGTTGACCGCCTTGTGGTGGACGATTCGGATTTTGCTGAAGTCCTCGTTGTTGTGGCCCCTTCTGTTGCTGTCCCCTTTGTTGTTGAGGAGGTGGTTGTTGTCTCTGTTGTCTTGGCTGCTGTTGCTTTTGTTTTCTTTTTTTATCAGATCTTTCAAGTGATTGTAAGCTTATGTGTCCAACCAGTTCTACAAATTCAGGTTCCGCTTCTTTTACAACAGCTTCCAGCTCTTCAGGAATTGTTCCTTGTGCATTCAGCGATTTTATTTTTCTTACTCTTTCAATTGTAACCGGGTATTGTTTATTGCTGTCGGGCAATACATACCACATCAGGTTTTTGAAAATATCTTTTTTTATCAACAAGGCATTTCCTTTTGCCACTTGTATGTTATCGCAGTTGTCAGGAAAACCTTGAAGTGCATCCAAATAAGTATCCAATTCATAATTCAAACAACACTTCAGTCGTCCACACTGACCACTTAGTTTTGTTTGATTAATAGAAAGATTTTGATAACGTGCCGCAGTTGTATTTACTGATTTAAACTCTGTAAGCCATGTGCTGCAACATAGCTCACGACCGCAACTGCCAATGCCACCTACTTTAGCACTTTCCTGTCTTGCACCGATCTGGCGCATTTCCACCTTCAACTTAAACTCAGATGCGTATATTTTTATCAGCTCACGAAAATCAACACGACCATCGGCTATATAAAAGAAGGTCGCCTTGCGACTATCAGCCTGTACTTCAACCTGGCTTATTTTCATATCAAGCTTGAGCTGTTTGGCAATAGCACGGCTGCGGATCACTGCTTCTTTTTCACGACTCTTACTATGTTTCCATGTATCAATGTCACGTTCGCTGGCCCGACGCAGTACTTTTTTCATTTCCGGGTTATCTTCCTTTATCTCATGTTTTTTCATCTGCAGTCTCACTATCTCACCTGTCAGCGATACTTCGCCAAGATCAAAACCGCTTACGCCTTCCACACATATCAGGTCGCCTTTTTCCAATTGCTGCAATGTGGTGTTCCGGAAATAATCTTTACGACTGCCCTGGTTAAAGCTTACTTCTATCACCTTGCATTCATCCGACACGGCAGCCAGTGGCATATTCATCAGCCAATCGAATGCATTCATACGGTTACATCCGCCGGTACTGCATCCGCCGTTGCTTTTACATCCGTTTGGTTTACCCGTTCCGCAATTATCGCAACCCATGAGTCAATTAAGAATTAATAATTAAGAATGAAAAATTGAGGAAGGTAATTATGAGCCCAACTGCAGAATGTCTATTTGGCTTCCATTGCGTCGCACTCTTGTACTTTCATATCGCTATGCAGCAGGGAGCCGGCATGCCGATTAGAATTACTATATGTTGAAGTGAGTGACACAACAAAATTTCAATAGAGATTTACAGCTGACCACAAAATCCTTCTCCTCAATCACTAACACCATTCAAAACCCACAAACCAATGTTCTACCGGTGTCAGGTTGCCAAAAATACAATTTTGTCCTGAATGATGTGATAAAGCTTAATAGTAAGGGCATGAAAGAGGATCTTGGCGTTCGCATTACGTTCTATATAATATGTAGCCCGGTCCAATTCTTCTATAATTGCTTGCTGCTGACTGATATCGGCAAGACGATTCAGCCGGTCAGCAAAATCTTTTTCATTATCCGGCAGGTGAATATTGCCGCCCATGATCTTCGATCGGATGGATTGTTCAAGCAAATGATTGAAATATCGAAGAAACTGTTTTTGCTTTTCTCTTCCGAGCCGGCTTGTTTCTTCCACCCACTTGGTCTGGGCGATGGGGCCGGTTTTGATGATCGAGTTCAACCAATCGCGAAGAATGCCCTGCCAATCCTCTTCGGCATGTTGCAACAATTGTAATGCTTCACGATAATTACCTTCCGCCGTTGCAGCTACCTGTCTTGCTTTTGCCGGATCGATCTTACTATCAATTAATGCAGATTCAATATCGGTGGTTTCAAGCATGGGGATCTTTATCATCTGGCAACGGCTGAGAATGGTTGACAACAACAACGATTCATTTTCTGCTACTAATATAAATAAGGTATTGGGTGGCGGCTCTTCGATCAGCTTCAGCAGTTTGTTTCCTTCAGCACCAAGATATTCAGGCATCCACATGATGAGGATCTTGTATTCGCTTTCAAAACTTTTCAGGCTCAGCTTGCGGATAATATCATTGCATTCATTGGCTGTTATATTGCCTTGCTTATTTTCTGCACCGATGAATTGCAGCCAGTCATATACATTTCCGTAAGGATAATTATTTATGAATTCTCTCCACTCAGTTATATAATCAACACTCAGTGGTGGTGTTCCCGATTTTTTTGTTACAACCGGGTAAGAGTAATGAATATCCGGATGAACAAGCTGGTTCGCTTTTGTGCAGGAAGGACATATACCGCACGAATCGATTTCAGATTTTAGATTTCGGATTTCAGATTGAACTGGTTCTTCTCCGAATAAAGATGGATTGGAGTTTTGTGATTGTGACTTTGGATTTGCTTTTTCACATGTTAAATACTGTGCTAATGCCAATGCCAGTGCTAATGCTCCGCTTCCTTCTTTGCTTAAAAAAAGCAAAGCATGGCTGAGACGATTGTGCTGGATTAACTCAACCAATTGTTGTTTTACTTCCTGCTGGTTAATGATCTTTGAGAATTGCATAGAACCAGGATTACCTGGATTTAATTTAGATTATGATGATAAAAATAAAGCTGTCTGTAATACCAGACAGCTTTTTCTAAAATTTCCTCCGAATCTTTTTATAATCCTGAGAATCGTGGTTCTTAATTCAAATACTTTGTGATCTCTTCACTCATCGGGTTCACTTTATTATGAAATACCGCGATCAGTTTACCGTTTTCATCAATCAGGAATTTAGTGAAGTTCCAATCAACAGGGTTTTGCAAATATCTTTTCCACACAAGATCTTTTGAAGTAGTTCCTTGTTCTGCTTTTGCTAGTTCTCTTGATTGGTCAACCAGCCATTTATAAATAGGCGCCATATCATCTCCTTTCACAGAAATTTTTTCGGCCATAGGAAAAGAAACGCCATAATTCTTTTTACAGAACTCCTGTATCTCTGTATTACTGCCGGGCTCCTGTTCGCCAAAGTTGTTGGCAGGAAAACCAACGATCACTAATTTGTCTTTATACTTTTCGTATAATTTTTCCAGATCGGCATATTGTGGTGTGTTACCACATTTTGAAGCTGTGTTAACGATCATTATTTTTTTGCCTTTATAAGCAGAAAAATCGATCGGGCTTCCATCAAGTCCCGGCACTTTGAAATCGTAAATAGCCGGTCCTTCAAGTGAAACTGATAATATCAGTGCAA
>VBAS01000331.1 GCA_005882975.1 Bacteroidota bacterium
CCAATGCTGGGCCGACCCAATCTTGGAAACCCTGTATGCATAAACAATTGCGCTGGTGCATGATTAAACTGATCGGTTGTTACTGATTTTATGATCGCCACATCATCAACGATCGATGAAAAATGCGGCAGGTAATTGCTTAACCAAGTTCCACTTTCGCCATATTGCTTAAATGTTGCTTGAGGCCCCAGCATTTTTGGTACACCGCGGATAAATGCAAAACGTTTTCCTTCCAATAAACTTTGCGGACAATCCTGTCCATCGAGTTTCATCAGGTCAGGTTTGTAATCGAATAATTCTAATTGTGATGGCGCCCCTGCCATATGTAAATAAATAACCGACTTTGCTTTTCCCGGGAACATAGGTGGTCGTGGCGCCAATGGATTGACCGGATCAATTAAAATATTTGATGCATGCTGCGAAGAACTTCTTCCGCAACTATTCAATAATGACCCCAATGCCAGTGCACCCAAACCCATTGCACTTTCTTTCAAAAAATGACGACGGGTATGCTGCCGAAGCACTTCTCTTCTTGCTTCTTCAAATAACCTTTTGTTATGTAATTCTTCTCGTGTCATTAATAATTTTTATGTATCCAGCCCTTGAATTTCTATTTAGCTTTTCTTGCGTCGCACTCTTGTACTGCAACAATTATATTCATCTTTTATCCACCCCAATTTGAAATTTTCTTTGAATCGAACTACTTCCCCCGCCAGCGGGGGACAATGAACATTTCCAATAAAAGAACTTTTCACTTTAAAAATGCTGATCAAATCTAAGTTCCCCCTTCGGGGGACAGGGGGCCGGCTGTTATATCTTCGTCACCACCTCATCCAAATTCAGAATAGCATTACACACAACAACCATCGCCGCCGTTTCCGGATCATTATGTTCATCGTTTACACCGATCATTTCACAAGCCTTGTCTTTATCTCTATTAAATTTTTCCAAAGCATTTTTATATAACTCCTCTAAAATGGAAAGATCTTGTTCGTCAATTGCATGGCCGGTCGCTAATTCATATCCTCTCTTTATTTGATCATTGACATTTTTACCAGTTTCTTTTTGCAGACGATAAGCAAAGTTTCTTGCCATTTCAATATAAGCAGAATCATTTAAAGTAACCAATGCCTGCAGCGGTGTATTTGTTCTTATCCTTCTTGCTGTGCATATTTCTCTTGACGTACCATCAAAAGTAGTCATTGAAGGATAGGCAGCTGTTCGTTTCCAATAGATATATACACCGCGACGATACTGATCTTCACCTTTACTTTGATTCCACTTTTCACCGCTATAAGGAGAATTCCATATTCCCTTTGGTTGAAAAGGCATTACGCCTGGGCCATACATTTTATCACTGATCAATCCGCTGATGCATAAGGCCTGGTCACGAACCTGCTCTGCAGATAATCTTACTCTCGGTCCTCTTGCGTAAAACTTATTGTATGGATCTTTTTTTATTAGCTCATCGTTCACAGTTGATTGCTGCCTGTAAGTAGCAGACATCACCATTGTTTTGATCATCTTCTTTATACTCCAGTTATCATCATTCATAAACTGCCATGCAAGCCAGTCTAGTAATTCTTTATGTGTGGGGGATGTTCCCTGCGAACCGAAATCGTCCAATGTTTCTACAATACCATTTCCAAAAATTTGTTCCCATAAACGATTCACCATAGTTCTTGCGGTCAGCGGATGTCTTTTATCTGTTAACCACAATGCAAGATCCATCCTGTTTTTAGCACCATCCTTTTGAATAGGAGAAAATAATTTTGGAACATCTGCTTTTACTTTATCTCCTTTCACCAACCAATTGCCTCTTTCAAAAACATTTGTTTGCCTATAAAGATCAGGTGAGTTTTCAGACATTACAGGTGTTGTCTTTACTGGTTTATTCAGTAATCGCATATAGCTGCTGAATACACTATCATATCCTTCTTTATCCTTACCCGGAAATTGCTGGCCGAAATAAAACCAGTCAAGTATTAACGCAGTAAAATCATCTTTCTCTAATTTTTTGCTGAAATAAGAAAAGTAAAGATCATGCACACCGGCAACAGGATCTACATTAACACCATAGATTTTACTCTCCCCTTTTGTTTCGGGCACATTGATCGTTTTCCAAACAGGACCATTCAAACTATCAAGATGAATTGTCCATACGCCATCAGTTGGATAGCCCTTGTAACGAAACGGAAGATAGTTTTTATCTGAAAGATCTATCTGTGCCATTCTGAAATCAGAATGTTTCCTGATCAACAACCATTTTGTTTCCCGTTGTTCAGCGTTAATATATTTATCTGTCCTTTCGAAGGAGGTAGTAACCGGCTCCCATATCTTCAGCAGCCTGTAAAATTTTTTAGCTTCTGCGTCGGAACCATTTTGCTTTAACCATTCTTTTATTCTTAAAGCTTCAATGCTGTCTTCTTTTTCATATCGACGCAGCAAAGGATAATCTTCCTGTGAATCACAATCACGGGTATTATTGAAAAATGCCATGAATTTATAATATTCATCATGGCGAATAGGATCATAAGGATGACTATGACATTGTACACAACTAAATGTGGTACCCATTAATGCTGTCCAGGTTGTATTTACACGGTCGATCACTGCCGCAGTCCTGTATTCTTCATTATCCGTTCCCCCCTCATCATTGGTAACTGTATTGCGATGAAAACCCGTAGCAATGTATTGTGCATCGGTAGGATCAGGTAAAAGATCACCCGCTAATTGCTCCAATAAAAATTTATCATAAGGTTTATCTTCATTGAATGCATTGATCAGCCAATCACGGTACGGCCAGATGTTTCTTCCGGGATCTTTTTCAAAACCTTTTGTATCTGCATAGCGGGCAAGATCAAGCCACATCGATGTCCATTTTTCGCCGTATCGTTTTGAAGAAAGCAGGTCATCGATAAGATTTTCATAAGCTTTACCGCTATTATCATTCAGATATCTTTTTGCAATACTTTCTTCTGCAGGCATGCCGATGAGATCAAGACTTGCTCTTCTTAATAAAGTTTGTTTATCTGCTTCAGGCGATGGTTTTAATTTTTCTTCTTCTAATTTTTGATAAATGAATTTATCAATTTCATTTCTTATCCATTTATTCTCAATATCAGGAAGCGCTGGTTTTTGTACAGGAATATATGCCCAATGTTCCCCCCATTCCGCTCCTTGCTTTATCCATTTTTTTAAAATTGAAATTTCTTCTTTGGTCAGCGGTTCATGTTTGTAAGGCATTCTTTCGTCCGGATCATTATTAGTTATCCTTTTTATCATTTCACTTTTCCCGGGATAACCAGGGACAATAGGATACTTTCCTGACTTGGCTGGTTTCAATGCATCTTCCCTGAATAATAAACTGAAATTTGATTTTGCTTTGACACCACCATGGCAAGTAATACATTTTTTATTGAAGATGGGTTTAACCTGTGTGTTGTAATCTATCTTTTCCGTACTGCTTGAAAAATAGTAGATCAATACACCTACTATTATCAAAGTAAATAATACAAGAAATCTCTTTATATGAAGCATTGTTTTAGGGAAGCATTTATGATGCTTAAAGTTAAGAAGTTTGGCCTGCACTGCCCTTCAAGGTCGACTCAAATAAGGAAGATTTTTATTCTCCGCCCTGAAGGGCAGAGCAAGGCAGAACGGAGCAATGCAGATCTTTCCGCTACCAGAATTATTGGAAAAGAAATGAAAATCTATTTTTCCAACAGATTCTCATCAATTAAATATGCCGCCACCCTGTTCACATTATCATTTCCTTTACGGTCGATCATATAAACCTTAAATGAAGTAATTGTTTTAACAGGAAAAGTAAGAATTCTTCTTCGGCCAATGGTTGTGCCGCTAATTTCACCCACTTTCTGATCATTATCAAATAACGCAATTTTAAACCGCTCAATACTCTGACCAAGATGAATAGCTTCACGCAAAACAATACAGTTTACAGCAGTTGCTTTTGCAAGTTGTACAGTAAATCCCTGTTGATTGATCCCGTACACATAACCTTTCTTATCTAAGGCATGATAACTGATAGAGTCTTTTAAAAATGCATCTTCATTTATTTCCCAATATGCTTTAGCATCTAACAATAATCAATGCCACTGAATCATTTTCATTGATCAAACCTCTTCTGTCCGGCGGCACATTTAATAAAAGATTTGAACCACGACCAACAGATTCTAAATAGAGTTCGAATAACTGTTCACCACTCTTCACTTTGCTATCTTCATTTGCATGCCAAAACCAACCGGGTCGAATGCTAACATCACACTCTGCGGGGATCCATGCTCTACCAAATGCATTGCCGGTGTTTAACGTATCCGTTGATGGGGCGCCTGCTCCCGCAGTATATCCTGCAGTATCCAAATAATTCCAATTTGTTTTTCCTGCAATTCCATTTTCATTTCCAACCCATCTTATTTGCGGGCCAACGTCACTGAAGACAACTGTGTTGGGAGAAAGTGTTTTCACTGTTTTCTTAAACCGATCCCAATCATAAACTTGCTTTTTTCCATTCGGGCCTTCGCCATTAGCACCATCCCACCACAATTCCCAAATAGGCCCATAATTGGTAAAGATCTCTTTCATCATGTTTACAAATACATCATTGTATTCAGCTGTTCCATATTTTGGATGATTACGATCCCATGGAGAAATATATACACCGAATTTTAAACCATACTCCTTACACGCCTGTGATAATTCTTTCAGCACATCACCTTTCCCATTCTTCCATTTACTTTCACGAACGGTATGTGTTGAATATTTGCTTGGCCATAGGCAAAAACCGTCATGATGTTTTGCAGTGATGATCACTCCTTTTGCTCCCGCCTGTTTAGCAATTCTTACCCATTGCCTGCAATCGAGACCTGTTGGATCAAAAATATCTTCCGGCTCATCACCGTGACCCCACTCTTTATCAGTAAATGTGTTTGGGCCAAAATGAAAAAAGAAATAATATTCCATTTCATGCCACGCAAGCTGTTGCTTTGTTGGTAAAGGTGTTTTGCTTGTCTGTGCCCGGAGAGTTACGGAAAAAGAAAATAGCAAACAGTAAAAAAATTTTTTTTTCATTTCTTAAGTACAGATTTTATTTCCGGTGAAATAGGATGATTTGCTTTATAAGTAGTTCCTAAAAGTTTTGCAATAGTTTGTGCAAATTGATCCTGGAATAGTTGAACATTATTTTTTTGCTCGCCTGATGAAGGAATGTTGACACCCATCGCTGCAAACCAGATC
This sequence comes from Bacteroidota bacterium, assembly GCA_005882975.1. Classification (GTDB taxonomy): domain Bacteria; phylum Bacteroidota; class Bacteroidia; order Chitinophagales; family Chitinophagaceae; genus VBAS01. Next base: position 5,257 of record VBAS01000331.1, read on the forward strand.
TGATACGCATCAGATATTCCACTACCATGACTTGTCCACTCTTCTTTATTTATATCCCCACGGCCATGATCGGTAGTAATAAATATGGCCGTTTTATTTTTATACTGAGGATCACTTTGTACAAATGTCCATATCTCTTTTACCCATTTATCTACCAAATGGGCCGCATCAAGATAAGAACGGTAATAACCATGATGAGCCCATTCATCTGTTTCACCATATGAGATGTAAAGCACTTTTGGCTTTTTTGTTTTTAAATATTCAAGCGCAGCATATTGGGTAAATACATCAAGACATTCCTCTTTTCCAAATGGACGGTAAGAGTCCTGCAGCATTGCATTTATTAATTTTTCATTGGACGTAGGATTTTTTCCCCCGATAGTATCAAATGCAGAAAAAACAGGGAGACCACTTCGTTGTTGGTTTAATATCCTGTCAAATGCATCCCATGCGCCAAATGCCGCGACTTTATTTTTAAACTTTAGTTGTTGATTTAAAAACTCCAAAACAGTGACATGAGGATTGGGCGGAAAATCATTTGAGTCGATCGTTGAATCGGCAAAGCCCGTCATGATCTCACTATACCCCGGGTAACTGAACCAATGAGGATTTGCATTATTAACTTTATTATCGAATTTCCTATTACCATAGATCTGCCCGTGATTAACAATTGTATTCCAGAAAAATGGCATTAATTTTTTTCTTCTTTCATTTTCATTATTGCTCCAGTATTTTTCAAAAATATAACTGCTGTCCCCCTGGTTAAATTTTGAATTGTTCGCAATTGCTGAATCCATTCCTTTAAACACTTCCTGCCAGCGAAAGCCATCGGTTGTGATTATAATTATTTTCTCGGCTT
>VBAS01000016.1 GCA_005882975.1 Bacteroidota bacterium
ACTAAAAAAACGGTATATCTGTCCGCGGCGAACTGCAGGCGGATAAAAAATAAACTGATCCATTAGCTTGTGATTGCTGAACGCAATAAAAGAAATAATGCTTGTTGCAATGATAATGATAAGTGTGATCGAAATTTCCATTCGGTAAATCTATATTATTTATGATGATATTTTTCATTTCTTAAAATACTGCAAGCCCTGTAAACCTGCTCGGCCAATATCAGCCTTACCAGCTGATGCGGAAAAGTAAGTTGTGAAAGACTCCATTTATGATTGGCTCTTTTTAACACAGCTTCATCAATTCCAAAAGCACCACCGATCAGGAACACAAGATTTTTTACACTTTCATTACCTCTTTTCATAATGAAATCAGCGAGAGTTTCAGATGTAAATTGCTTTCCTCTTTCGTCAAGGGCAACAAGGTAATCATCCTTGGTTAGCCATTCTAAAACCATCTCACCTTCTTTTTTTCTGAGATCCATTTCACTCATCATGCCTGCATTTTTGGGCAAAGGAATAATAGACCATTCTAGAGGATAATATTTTGAGATGCGTTTTGTAAAATCTTCCACACCTTCTTTGATGTATGGTTCATTATTTTTCCCAATACTCCAGAAATGTATTTTCATAACCAAACCAGGTGAGGCTTTTAGTGAACTCAAAAGTATGGATGATATCTTTAAATAAAAAAGCGTCCCGCTGTAGGCGGGACGCTTTTTTAAATTTATTCAGCTACTATTTTATTTCAAAATCTTTTTTGAATGACATAAATGTAAAGCGGTACAGTGAATTTGTTGGATCAAGCTGTGTCGCTTTCATATAATGATTGAAAGCTTCTGCTATATAATGATTTTCCTCCAGCACAAAACCAAGACGAAAATTCATTTCCGCATCGGTTTCCGAAGCGTCATGTTGTTTAACTGAATTGTAAAAACTCACATAGTTGTCTTTCGTTACATAATGAACGTATTTCCTGTCTGCATTTTCCGGCTCGCCTTTCACTGTTGCGCTCCAATAATAAATTTTACCCGGTTGAATTAATTTTAATAGCTCAGAAATATCTACATGCTTTTTCTTTACTGTCTTTGCTAATAAAACTTTTGTTTTACTATCGTCATATAGTTTGAAATCAAACTCTTCAGCTTCGGTGTATGCTTTCCAGGAAAGAGGTATGGTGCCCGAAACATAATTCACAGAGTCCAAACGCGGATCAACCCACACATTATTAATATCACCCCGGCCAACAGCTCCCACATTTGCCATATAATTCTTCCTGTTCTTTTCAGGCGAACCATGCGCCTTAGTGAACTCACTCCAGATATATTTTACATAATTGGCGTTGACAGAACTTTTACTTACCACACAAGAATCTTTAAGACTGCCAATGGGATAGTTTCCGGGCTTATTTAACGAGAACATTCTAGCTTCGTTGCAGATAAGTGTCGCAATCGAACCGGCAGGCACTTTTATTACAGCATCATTTTCAAGAATGCCTCCAATTTTTGCTTTTGTTTCCGTTTTGTTACTAATGACTGATATATTTCCTTTCATACTATAGATAACAAACATATTATCCTGGGAAATTGCGACAAAAGAAAGAACCAGCAGAGATGTTGCAAAAACTATTTTTTTCATGTTGATTTTTATTTATTTAATGGTGTTCATGTGTATTTGTGTGTTCTTGCCCATGTGGCTGACCTTCAGCAGGGTGATGATGATGAGTGAAAACCGTTGCGAATTTAAATTTTTTATGCATCCAGACCGCAATTGCCTCGTAAAAATAAATTATATCTACGGCAAGTATTATTACTACTAGTGTCAGTTCCATTTCAAGTTTTACCCCATATCTATCAAATAAGCGAAAGCCAAGGTAAGCAAAAAAGAAAGCCGAAAACAACTGTGCAATCTTTGCAACAAGATGAAACCAAATATGGTTTTCAAGATAATACCGAATAAAGAGGGACATATGCAACCAGCCAATAAATATTGCCACAAGCCACCCCACCCATTCGGGTACTTTTCTTATGTAGTTATTTTCGATCACCATAGAAATAATATTCGCATGCACTATTATTCCGTTCATGTCCGGCGTTGTTTTACCAGCATAGTTTTCATTCATAGGAGTGAATTTTTTATCTTCCACGTCAAAAGGATTATCGCTTACATAAGCGAGAAGTACGATCTTATCTTTGAAGATGCTGGAATCAATTCGGTCAAGCATTATATCATCATACTCTCTTACTTTATAATTTTTGATTTGCTCGCTATAGCGCCGAGTATAATTGATCATTTCCACTTCGTTATGTCTTTTCTCAAGTCTCTCGTAAGCTTTTTCGTTATATAATCTTATAATAGAACTTGTAAAACTGGGATACTCTTTATCGTGGACTTTTTCAAATGGTGAATACATCCGTATGGTACCACCTTCCTCGCCTATCAGATTTGCATAACCTCTATTTTGTATTGACGAATCAAAATAATCTGATAGCAATTCAAACTCATGTTTATGATGAAGATGCTCTTGGTCAAATCGACTGACTGTTACAAGGTTCTTTGTTCGTTTAAAAACTGCACTTAATAAAGAATCTTTTTCTGCCTCTCTTGGTCCTTCGAAGTATGCATCTAATCCCATTACTTTGGGACGCATAGAGGAGATTTTTTCAATAAGCATTGCGATCTCAGCTCGGTCTATATGGCCAATATTGACTATTTCAATGTTTGTATCAAAATGGGTCGTATCAGCTTTGCCGGCTTTTGCATAAGCTATATCGTTAAGATCAAAATCTTTTATGGCCAGTTTCATAGGATCCAGCACATGCAAATTCAACGGGATGAATTTTACAATTATAATGAACAGGAAAACCATAAGCAGCGAAAAAATGGTGTCTCTTTCATATAGGTATTTGGTTATGTGACCAACGTACCGTTTTGTGTGTCTTGCTATGTGATGATGTAGCGCCATAGTTCGGGTAAATGATTCGCAATTTAAGTGATTGTCTGCCACTGTTTGCACACTATTTACGTCAACAGCAAGCAATCCCGGGTGGTGTTTAAATATAAAGGGTTTTTACGATGACCCGTATCCTAATGTCTTACTGAAAACCTGTAAATTAGCGCCGAATATATGCAACGAGCCCTTTTAGCATTCCTCTTAATGACCCTTTCTATCTGCCTTATCGAAAATGATGTGGCCGGGCAAGTTGCACAAACATCGCAAGACACTTCAGTTCATCGCACTTATGCAATGATCATGGGCATATCTACCTACAAGTTCATTCGCCCCCTTTCTTTTGCTGATAGTGACGCTGAACTTTTCCGCGATTTTTTAAAGTCAGGCAGCGGTGGTAAGTTACCAGATTCCAATATATATTTTTTAAAAAATGAAGATGCAAAAGCTGCAAATTTCTTGGTGAAAGGAATGAGTTGGCTTCGTAATCGGAATCTTAAAGCAGGTGATCGGTTATATATTTACCTCGCAGGGCATGGCGATGCCATTAACCAGGACGAATATTTCTACCTCACTTACGATTGCAATCCGGCAGGAGATAAAAATAATTACCTGATCACTGGTACTATTCAGCTTTACAATTTAAAAGTTCGTATTGCAGAAGCTAGTCGCAAAGGCGTAGAAGTTATTTTTATAATGGATGCTTGTCGTACAAATGAATTACCTGGAGGCGGCGAAGGTCAGCAACAATTGCAGGCTGCTATTTCTGAAAAGCAAGCCGGTGAAATAATTATGCTAGCAACAGGTGCCGGCCAGGAATCATTGGAAGATCCATTGATAGGTAATGGGCATGGTTTATTCACTTATTATCTTGTTGATGGTCTTTCAGGCCTTGCAGATACGGAAGGTGACCATAATAACCTTGTAACACTTGATGAATTAGAAAATTATATTGGCAAAACAGTTCCAGCCTATGCTCAGCAAAAATATAATCGAAAGCAAAATCCTTTTCTCTGTTGTGATGAGAACAAAAAGAAAGTGATCTCAAAAGTTGATACAGCATTTTTAAAAAAATGGATCGCTACGAAAAGGATGACGGGGCAAATAAGAAGTAAAGAAACCTTACTACAAAAACGTATTGGTACGGCTATTGGCCGTGGTTTTAAAATGAATGTTGATCACTATCTTCCCATTAATATAGCAGACACTTCTGTGCTCGAACTTTATAAATCTTTCAACCAGGCATTAAAAGATTTCAATTTAACGGGTAATGGAAATTCCGCTGAAGATATTTACCAGCAATTAAATAAACTGGCGCCAACCAGTACTTACACATTTGATGCGAAACTTAGTTTGGCAACCGAATACATAAATTTTGCACAAAGCAAGATCAATCTTTATCTGGAAGGCCGTGATGTTTCAGCAATTCAACGCATTCGTTCGCAACTTGATGCAGACGACAAATCAGATGAAATAACTAATAGTCTTGATCGGATGGAAAAAGTTGCCCGCCAGGATTTTTCTGAAGTAGGCAACATGCTGGAAAGAGCCATTGAATACGCTGAAGTTGATGACGAAAGTTTCAGAAAAAAATTAGTGGCAAAAAGATTTTTCTTTAAAGCACAGGGATATTTTGATAAAGGTGCAAATACCACCGGGCTTCGGTTGGCAATACAAGATGCAATGCAGGCGTATAAGGCAGATCCAACTGCAGCTTATATTTTGAACACACTTTCTTCATTGCAATTGGATAACAATGAACCAGACAGTGCCCTTTATTTTGGCCGGCTGGCTATGAGGCAAGCCCCCCTTTGGCGCTATCCTTATATGAATATGGCTAACGCATTTATCAAAATGAATAAACAGGATTCTGCGTTGGTTTATTTTAAAAAAGCATTGGCAGTGGATGATTCAAGAGCGGATGCGTATGTAGATCTCGGTTATTTTTATTTCCAGCAACACAATCTTGATTCTGCAAAAGCTTATTACGAAAAAGCGTTATTGCTTGATCCGAAAAATGCGCCGGCAAATAATAATATGGGTTGGTTGTTGCGTGAATCAAGACAGTTTGACCAGGCCCTGGTTTATTTCAGAAGAAGTCTTGCGTATGATCCTGCATTCTTTAATGCATACAATGGTATCAGCCGTGTTTTCACGGATCTGAGAATGTATGATTCGGCCCGTGCTTATTATCAAAAAGCGATGAAGAATTATCCGGATAAATTGATGACCTCAAACTATCTTGGACAATTTTACCAGGAGATCAACCAGGTTGATTCAGCCCGTGCTTACTATATACAGGCTGCCGTTTTTGATCCAAATTATGATGCGCCTTTTATTAATCTTGGCAGATTATATGCGCAAACAAAGCAATACGATTCCGCCACATTTTATTATCGTAAAGCACTAGATCTTAATAGTAATAATTTCCGGGGCTATAATCAATTAGGAATGTTGTTCACTGACATGAAAAACTTTGACTCGGCCTATTATTATTATCAAAAAGGATTAGAGTTAAATCCTGACAATACAATTGTGCTGAACAATATGGGACTTGCTTTTTATAATAACGATAAACTGGATTCAGCATCGATGTATTTTCGAAGAGTGTTGAATTTAAGTCCTGATAATCCATATGCAGCCAATAATCTTGGACTGGTTTTTCATAAAATGAAAAAACTTGATTCCGCTATGTTTTATTATTCCAAAGCAATGGCGCTGAAAAAAGATATGCCTTCAGCACAGGGTAATATAGGAAGATTGTTATATGAAACTAAAGATTATGACGGTGCAAAATATTATTTAAGAAACCTTGTAGAAGCACATCCCGACGATATGCGGGCCTTATCAAATCTTGAGCAGGTCTTTAAGCAAACAGATCAATTTGATTCAGCTGTTTACTACTACACCCGTTCCTTGCAAAAAGGTGTTGTCAATTCTTCCATGTACAATAATCTTGGACGTCTGTATTTTTCTGATGAAAAATATGATGAGGCCGCAAGATGGTATAATATGGCTATTCAAATTGATCCTAAAAATGCGATGGGGTATTATAACCTGGGAACAGTGTTTGCAAACCTTCAACATTCTGACTCTGCAGCTGTCATGTACAAAAGGGCATTGGCGCTTGAACCAAATTATTTTAATGCCAACCTGTATCTCGGTGTGGCCTATCACGATCTGAAGCAATATGATTCTGCGATCGCTTATACTACCAAGGCTATACTTATTAGTCCAAAAGAAAATCTTCCTTATTATTATTTGGCACAGAGCTTTGCAAAAAATAATAAGCCGGAAGATGCATTACGTTATTTAGAGCAGGCGTTGCAAAGAGGATATAATCTTTATGAGTATATTGTTATAGATCCTGATTTTAACAGCATTCGCAAATACCCCGCTTACAAAGCAATGATGAAAAAATATTTCCCCAAGAAATACAACCCGGCAGACGACGAGTAAACCTTTCCCCATTGCAGTTGCTTTTTAATTAGTAATTTCCTTTTTGTAAATCAAGTGGTATGAAAAGAATTGTATGCATTCTTTTGACAAGCATTTTAAGTATTTATTTATCAGCTCAAATAAAAAAAGCTCCTGAAGTAAAAGATGGAGATGGCCCGTGGACGCAATTAATTATTCGCGGAGTTACTTTGATCAATAGCACCGGAGCACCACCTGTTGGCCCGGTTGATATTGTTGTTGAGAAAAACAGGATCGTTCAGATCGCCAATGTTGGTAATCCCGGCTTGCCGATCGACAAGGATGGAAGACCAAAGTTGAAAGATGGTGGAAAGGAAATGAATTGTGAAGGAATGTTCTTGCTTCCTGGTTTTATTGATATGCATGGACATATTGGTGGCACAGCACAGGGCACGCCGGCAGAGTATGTTTTTAAACTTTGGATGGCACATGGTATTACTACAATTCGTGATCCAAGCTGCGGAAATGGTCTTCAATGGGTATTGGATGAAAAGAAACTTAGCGCAGAAAATAAAATTACGGCGCCACGGATCTTTGCATACACAGCATTTGGACAAGGAGCTAAACAAACGATCACCACTCCTGAACTGGCAATAGAGTGGGTAAGAGACAATGCAAAGAAAGGAGCAGATGGAATAAAATTTTTTGGAGCAGCCCCACAAATAATGGATGCTGCTATTCGTGAAAATAAAAAATTGGGATTGCGCAGTTGTTGTCATCATGCGCAGATGAGTGTGGCCCAATGGAACGTGTTGAATTCTGCAAGAGCTGGCATGACATCGATGGAGCATTGGTATGGTTTACCCGAAGCATTGTTTACTGACAAAACTGTGCAGGATTATCCATTGAATTATAATTACAGCAATGAACAGGATCGGTTTGAAGAAGCAGGAAAATTATGGAAACAGGCAGCGCCACCATACAGCGATAAATGGAATGCAGTAATGAAAGAATTGCTGGATCTTGATTTTACGCTTGACCCAACTTTTAATATTTATGATGCAAGCAGGGACCTGATGAGAGCAAGAAGAGCCGAATGGCATGAGGATTATACCTTGCCTTCTCTTTGGAAATTTTATGAACCCAGTCGTAATTCTCATGGATCTTATTGGTTTAATTGGGGTACAGAACAGGAATTGGCCTGGAAAGAAAATTATAAACTATGGATGACGTTTGTTAATGAATATAAGAACCGTGGTGGAAGAGTAACGACTGGCAGTGATAACGGTTTTATTTATCAAACCTATGGCTTTGGTTATATACGGGAATTAGAATTGCTGAGAGAAGCCGGATTTCATCCTTTAGAAATAATTCGTTCTGCAACATTATATGGTGCACAAGCATTGGGTGCAGATAAAGATCTTGGTTCAATTGAAGTGGGTAAGCTGGCAGATATGGTAATTGTTGAAGTAAATCCATTGGAAAATTTACAAGTGCTATATGGAACAGGCGCCATAAAATTAAATGATCAAAACAAAGCCGTACGTATTGGTGGTGTGAAATACACAATTAAAGACGGGGTTGTATACGATGCAAAAAAATTACTGGCTGATGTAAAGAAAATTGTGGATGATGAAAAAGCAAAAACGAATTGGAAATTGAGACAGCCGGGAGTAAGTGAATTTTAAAATACCTAAATGGTTTTTAAAATGAATCAATTTAAATGTTTTCTAATTGCTTCGGTCTTCGTGCTGCATTCAGCAGATACAAATGCGCAAGTAAAAGGCAATATATATAATGAGCCACACCGGCCACAGGTTCATTTTACACCAAAAGAAAAATGGATGAATGACCCGAATGGAATGTTGTATCACAAGGGCATTTATCATTTGTTTTATCAATATTACCCGGATAGCACAGTATGGGGGCCTATGCATTGGGGGCATGCTACATCAACGGATATGATACATTGGAAACATCAGCCAATAGCTCTTTATCCGGATAGTCTGGGTTATATTTTTTCTGGCAGTGCAGTAGTGGACGTACACAATACTTCAGGATTTGGAAAAAATGGCAAGGCACCTTTAGTTGCCATTTTTACTCAACATGATCCAAAGGGCGAGGCACAAGGCAAAAGTGATTATCAAAATCAAAGTCTTGCCTATAGCATTGATGATGGAAAGACATGGATTAAATATGCGAATAATCCTGTTATAAAAAATCCGGGCATTAAAGACTTCAGAGATCCAAAAGTTATGTGGTTTGAAAAAGGTAAAAAATGGATCATGACTTTAGCGGTCAGTAATCGAATAATGTTTTATTCTTCCAAAAACCTAAAAGATTGGATAAAAGAAAGTGAGTTTGGTGAAAATGTTGGTGCTCATGGAGGTGTTTGGGAATGTCCCGATCTATTTACTTTAGAATATGGTGGTAAAACAGTTTGGATTCTCATTGTTAATTTAAATCCCGGGGGCCCCAATAAAGGATCTGCCACACAATATTTCCTGGGTGATTTTGACGGAAAGAGTTTTTTACCGCAGGGTACAGAAACAAAGTGGTTGGATTATGGGCCTGATGAGTATGCAGGAGTTACCTGGTCTAATACCGGGAAACGCAGATTGTTTTTAGGGTGGATGAGTAATTGGTTGTATGCAAATGTTGTTCCCACAGAAACATGGCGAAGTGCAATGACAATACCACGTGAATTAAACATCATTAAAGCAAACAATGAATTGCTGATAGCTTCTGCACCTGTTAAAGAGATCGCAAGTATAAGATCAAAGCCAATAGTTATTAGTAATGTTTCCTTGTCTAAAAAAATTGAAATTTCAAAAAGCATAAAGAATTTAAGCTTTCCATGTATAATTAATTTTTCTATAGACGGTTCAAAAGATTTTTCCATTACCTTATCTAATGAATTGGGCGAAGAACTTGAAATAGGATTCGATAAAATACAGAACAAATATTTTATTGACCGAACCAGGTCGGGAAAAACAAATTTCCAGGCTGATTTTGCGGCAAGACATTTTGCGCCACGGTTTACATCTAATGATAAAATGGATATTTCAATGGTGATAGATGTCAGTTCTGTTGAATTATTTGCAGATGGGGGGCTAACGGTTATGACAGAGATCTTCTTTCCCAATAAACCATACAGCAAGATTAGTGTTCAATCCGCAGATAATGCTTTGATGAAAAATTTTGAGTACATAAGATTGAATAATATTTGGAAGTGATTGTTCTATCTTTTGCTTCTAAGTACAATAGCCGAACTCTTCTGCATATCACCTTCAAAGCCTATTTCATAATGGGTTGTCCCGTACTGTATAATTAATAAAACTGTATTAGGCGGTATTAGTCCAATGCTTTCTGCATGCATGACCAATATGAATGAGTCATTTTGATCGATCATTGTAGGAATTAAGATTCAGCTAAAGCTTTTAATCCAGCCAATATCGGGTTTTCTTCGCCCTGCGGTTTTTCCTGAACGGCACCAGGCCTGTTATCTTCCTGTATAATTTCAAGCTTTGTATAATTCTCTTCACTTGTAAGCTTATAATTCATCACAAAATAATTCTCTGGTTTGTCTTCAAGATCGGGACGGGGAGCAAAAAGACTATACCTGATCAGTTTTTGAGGAACAACTTCCAGCACTTTACCCCATTGCTCAAATATTTTGTCTTTCCATTCAGTTCTGAACCTGATTGAACTACCCACTTTCCAATCAGTTACCAGGTCGCTTCCATATTGCCACTGTTTTACCATTTCTGGTTTTGTTAACACATGCCATAATTTTTCTACGGATGCTTTTATTTTGATCGTGGAAATATTTCTTGCCATTTTATTTAATGTATTAATAAATTAAGAAACATTTTTCTCCGGGGAAAATTTATGGAGCTGTTACTTTTTTTTCTTAAGCATTATCGCCGAACTTCTTTGCATGTCGCCTTCAAATCTTATTTCATGACGAGTTGTTCCATCCTGTATAATTAATAAACCGGTATTAGGAGGGATCAATCCCAGACTTTCTGCCTGCATAACTCGCTTTAAGCCCTAATTTTTCAGTAAGGATCTTTCCGTTCAATAAGATTGTTACAGTATCTCCATCTATAGTTCCATTATCATAAAAGCTCAATAGCAAGCTGTCACTGCTGAAATTTATTTCACTGATCTTCTGAATTTTTCTTTCTGTTGGTCTTAGTGGTGGCTTTACAATTATACCGGTTGTTTCTTTTTTAAGATTGTTATTATTGGCGTGTTTAACTGGTTGGGTCTTTATAAATGAAAAATTGTGAACCAGGCTTATTTCTTCCATCGTGACCAGCATTTTAGAAGAAAGTGGACGGGCAGTCTTTTGAAGAAATACTTCGCCAGAATAAGTCCGGCTATCCCTGAAATCTAATGATCGTGTATCAAAACTCCCCCGTAAGATCATCAGGGTATCTTTCAGCATCAACGATAATTTGCCAAACATTTTACTTCTTCTTGGCTGTGTAGTAAAATTATCATATACCAGTTCTCCATCTTCAACATATATTTCCTTTTTGGCTTGTTTGATCTTTGCCTTTTTTATACCAATGTTCTCAATGCCGTCCTTGGGATAAATAATAAGTGAATAACCGCTAAGATCCTTTTCGCTGCCGCTTATTGCTAATTCATATTCGAGCTGGCTTCCGGGAGTTTTTATATATCCTGTCCATACACCTGTAATATCTTGTGCAGATAGCCATACCGGAAAAAAGAAAAAAATGTAGACGGTGATCTTGAGCACACCCGTATTTTTAAAATAAATAAAGGATTAAGTTAATCACTTATCTGCTAAATGCTGCTGCGCATTGAAAAATAGCAGAAAATAAATTCATCAATATAAGTAAAGGGAAAATTCGTTAAGGGCTGGGTTCTTTGGTAACAACAGCACTTTCGTCCGGCTTTTTCTCATCTGGTACGGTTGTAAATTCATTCATATAAATTCTGAAAAGCACTACGATATAACTCACCAACAAGGGACCAAATATCAAACCGATAAAACCAAAAAGACCGAGTCCTATTAAAACTCCAAGAACCGTAATGACCGGATGAACATTTCCCATCTTTTTCATGATGGTTATTCTTGCTATATAATCAATATTACCTGTGACAATAAGGCTGTATAGCAATAATCCTGTTGCATTCCAGGTTTCACCAGAAACATACATATAGATCACAAGTGGTACCCAAACTACCATGGTACCCACAACAGGGAAAAATGCAAACACGCCGGTGAAAAATCCCCATAATGCAAACTCATCAACACCAAATATAAAGTACCCCAACGTGCCAGTTAGCCCTTGTATAATAGAAATTAATGGAATGCCAATGGCATTTGCTTTTACCAATTTTTTTGTTTCAGAAGCCAGCATCGAAGTATTGGAATCTTTCAATGGTATTATTTTGAACAATGTCATTTCTATTTCACGTCCATGATATAGCATGTAATAAAGAAAGAACAGCATGGTGATTAGGTTGGACACAAGGTTCAATGTACTGTTAAGCAGTGAAGGGATAAATGTGATGGTTTGATCAAGTGAGTTAGACAGTGATTTTTCAGTGACAAGAGAAACACCAGCTTTTGCCTGTATTTGCATTATGGCCTGCTTAATATTATTTATTACAGCAGTTGGATCACTGAGTACGCTACCTATTTTAGGACTTAACAAAGTGACCGCCGCAAATATTGGAACGCCAAGCAGTAGCAAATAATAAATGATAAATAAAAAGGCGGCCCGTCCTTTTTTCCATTTCCTACTGTAAACAAGTTGAAAATAGCTGGCCCGGCTGAGAATATATAAAGTAATGGCTCCAAGCACGCCTGGCATGAACAATTTCAATTCGCGGAGGGAAAGATAGATCAAGAGAATTATTAACAGCAAAAGCAGTATCTGCCGGATCCGGTCATTGAAATTGATCATGATCATATATGATATTATTAGAAACGATGCCTGTAGTATCAATCACCTTCCAGACTCACGATCATTTCAGTAAGGTATTAATTTTCATGGCCAGGTACTTTTGAAGAAGTATTTGTTTTTCTTCCATTTTTACGCCCAAATAAAGAAAACACCTTCTCCGCCAGGTTCATTTTATTATCAGCAATAATATGAGATGAATAATTTTTCAGAAAGATCGGAACGAAAAATTTTGTGATCCATCCCGCCCTGGCAAGTATGAATTTACCGAAAACCAGATCAATTAGTTTATTGGTTCCTTCATTAATTAACAAGTTGCTTTTATCCACAGTTGTGATCTTGTTGAAGAATTGCAAAGCCATATGGGCTGGCTTCAATTGTTCTTTCAAAACCTCTACATCCAATTGAACCAATTGTTTTTGATTGTGCAATAGTTCTTCTAACAATTGCTCTTCCCTTTCAAGATCTTCATATGACCTTATTTTTCTCTTCATAAAATTTACTTATCAGCGTGTTTCTAATAAAAGGAGAAATTATTTTTTTTCTCATTAGAACAAGTACAACTATAATTAACATGTAAAATACCGCTATCAATAAAAATCCTAATGCGCGGCTATCAACCATATCGCCCAGCCACCAGGCACCGGCAAAACTTATGAACAGGAGTATACAAAGACTTATGAAAAATATTAAAACGCCATTGACAAGACCTGAAGCTACATCGCTGACCTTTTTAGTAAGCCTTACAAGACTAAGTTTATAAAAAGTCTCTGCGTAATCGCTTGCATGATGGAGAATATCTTTTGCGTCTTCTTTTATATTTTGTGCTTCCATAGTGCGCAGCTGTTTGGAAAAACTATAAACAGTCCGCTATTGGCGGACTGTTTATAAAATTAGCTAATGCTTTCTTTCATTCTGTTTACTTTATCTTCTACTACTGAACGAGCTTGCCTGCCCTTTTCAGCTGCATTGGAGCCTATATCTTCTAATTCTTCTTTTCCTTTTACAAAAAGATTGCTAAGACTATCAACCCAATCTCCTGCTGATTTTTTTATGCGTGTACGCATTTCGCTTCCTTTTTCAGGAGCAATTAACATCCCGATTGCTACACCAGCTGCTGCAGCACCCAAGATCCCTAATACCACTTTGGTTCCTGTTGTCATAAATTAAAGGTTTTTAATTGTGAAAAAATAAATCAAATAACGGCTGCTTCGTCACAGATCCGATTTGGTAACTGATCTTCCAAATATCAGAGACAATAAAAACAACACGATAAAAATGAAGAATAAGATCTTCGCTATAGAAGCTGCGCCTGACGCAATACCGCCAAAGCCGAATATTGCAGCAATGATGGCAACTACTAAGAATATGACTGTCCAGCGTAACATAAGCTTAAGGTTTTAAAAGTTATTAAATATTTTATTATTGTTCTGAAAACTAGTTAGAAAATACCGTGCCATTCAGTTTACAGGTCGGTCAGTGTTGTAATCTGGAATAATAGTTGCAAGTTTTTACACATACTGAGAATTTAAAAAAAAATAAATGAAGCCTAACATTGGATTAAGCGAAAAAAACCTGAAAAGTATTACAGGTGTATTGTCATCGGTTTTGTCGGATGCGGTAGTGTTGTACACTAAAACAAGAAAATTTCATTGGAACGTTTCGGGAAACAGTTTTATGGAATTGCACAAGCTTTTTGAAAAGCAATATAAAATACTGGAAGAAGCTATTGATGAAATAGCGGAAAGGATCAACAAGCTGGGAACTAAAACACCGGGCACCATGCAGGAATTTCTCCAGATGACCTCCTTAAAAGAATCTCCGGGTAATTATCCTTCCCAGGAAGAAATGATCGACGAATTATTAAAAGATCATGAAGCAGTGATCATCCAGCTTAGAAAATATATAAAAGATTGCGATGAAAAATACGGAGATATAGGAACCTCAGATTTTCTCACTGACCTTATAAAAGAACATGAAACCATTGCATGGACTTTGAGAAGATACCTGCAATAAAAGTATTTGAATGAAATTAAGCTCTGGCTATCCTTTAAGTTTAATAAAAAATGGGTTGCTTTTTTCTTATCCCAAACTTGAAAAAAATATTAAAACTGATGTAGTTGTTTTAGGTGGAGGAATTTCTGGCGCATTAACGGCTCATTATCTTATTCAGCAGGGAATACACTGTATATTGATAGATGCAAGAACAATTGGCCTCGGCAGCACTTGTGCCAGCACTTCATTGCTGCAATACGAAATAGATTCACCCCTTCATCAACTGATAAAAATGGTGGGCGAAAAAAATGCAGTTCGTTCATATAAACTCGGAGTATCAGCGATCAAAAAGCTTGCAGCCCTTGCAATCAAGATCGGGATGGAAGACTTTGAAATGAAAAAAAGTTTTTACTATGCTGCTTATAAAAAAGATATCCCATTTTTAAAAAAAGAATTTGTTGTAAGAAAACAAAACGGGTTAAAAGTAAAATGGCTTGATGAAGACCAGGCGTTTGAACAGTTTGGTTTTTCATGTCCCGGTGGAATACTATCTGATGTGGCTGCTGCGACAGATACTTATCTTTTGACACATTACCTTCTTCAATACAACATCAACAAAGGCCTGGTAGTTTACGACAGGACGCCTGTTGTTTCGATCAAACATAACCGTTTCGATGTTCAATTGAAAACAAAAGAGAAATTTATTATTACTTCAAAGAAGCTGGTGTATGCAACGGGCTATGAAGTGGTCGATTTTATTTCAAAGCCGATCGTAAAACTAACCAGCACTTACGCTATCGCAAGTGAAGCTTTTAATTCGCCTGTAAAACTTGGAAAAAGCAACGCTTTGCTCTGGAATACTGCGAAACCCTACTTGTATTTACGGCCTACAAACGACAACCGAATAATTATTGGCGGCCGGGATGAGGAATTTTTTTCTCACATTAAAAGAGATAAGCTCATTCCACGAAAATCACAACAGCTCCAAAAAGATTTTAAAAAGATATTTCCTTTTATTTCTTTTAAAACCGAGTTCAGTTGGGCAGGTATATTTGGTTCTACCAAAGATGGACTGCCCTATATCGGAGCATACAGGAATCTAAGAAACAGTTTTTTTGCGCTGGGATTTGGTGGCAATGGAATTACGTTTAGCCAGGTGGCTGGTGAGATCATTGTCTCACTTATAAAAGGACACCAGAATAAAGATGCGGATATCTTTTCATTTGAAAGGTAACCCGGTTTCAGCATTTGAATTTCTGTCAGATTTTTGTAGACAATCATCTACAAGGGAAATTTACTACGGTATACAAACTCTGTTATGTTCTTTGGTGATCTCTTAGCACACGGTTTGCAATCCAATATTGAGACCTGCTAACTATGGAAGGAACAATAAACAGATCATGCTTAAAAGCCACCGCATTTGTTTTGTCTTGTTTTCTAAATCTAATGTTATTTGCACAGGATAAAGAACTTGATGAATTTTACCATTCACAACAACTTTCAACTGCGACAATAAACTTTCAAAAGATAGATCTAAAAACACAGGCGATAACTCTTCCTGACACTTTTTTGCCCAGGCAATCAAATGTTCCATTGTTACGAAATGAGAATGCTGGAATAGGGAAAAAAATTGGCCGTGCTGAGCTGTTGATCGGAGGTGCAGAACTGGTGGGTATTACGGCTTTGATATTTACGCCTAAGAAGGTAACGGGATGGTCTCCTGATTGGACGCAAGATGCCTGGAACAATATGAGGCATTCCCTTTCAATGCTACCTGTTTGGGATAAAGATGATTGGCAAATAAATTATGTTGGTCATCCAATTGCTGGCTCCCTTTATTATAATTCTTTAAGAAGCCAGAATGCAAGCATATTCCATTCTTTCCTTTTTGCCACTGCCCAATCCTTTATTTGGGAATACATTATCGAAGCAACAGCTGAAAAACCCAGTACGCAAGATCTGATCATTACGCCAATAGTGGGATCGCTGTTGGGCGAATCAGTATACCGGCTTACAATGAACATGCGCAGAAATGGGTTCAATTTTTTTGAAAAAGTTTTTGTAATAATTTCCAATCCAATGTTTGCCATTAACAATGGGTTTGGTGCCCGATTTAATCCGGTAAAAACTCCCTAAGGAAAATACTTATGTAAATAGGTATATAAAACAAAAGGTCAACCAATTTAGTTGACCTTAGTGACCGCGTTAGGATTCAAACCTAAAACCTTCTGATCCGTAGTCAGATGCTCTATTCAGTTGAGCTACGCAGCCAGAGGACGGCAAAAATAAGACAAAATGCCTTGTGTGCCAAAAGGCTTTCGTGGTTTTAAATCACTTCACTTCTTAACATTTTTCTGGCTAGATAACGGATACAAAAAAGATTTTGATTACGTTTAATCCTAAAATGAAAAGGACAACCACCTGTCTGGCCGTTTTGTTTTGTTCCCTCAATTGTTTTCCGCAAAAGGATTCCGTAGATGTAATGTTTGCTTACAGGATCACGGATTACACTGTTGCTCTAAATGATTCTGTTACGATCGTACAAGTAAATTTGCCGGATGCATGGCCTGTCGCCATTCGGGATAAACAAATAGCGATCCTTAAACATAGCTATGAAAATGGCGCTATTGATACAACAATAGTCGGTTGGGGCAGATGTAATCTTATAAAGGGCAATTATTATTATTTCACCATCCATAAATATGGCACGCAGGAGCCAAAGCAAGGCGATCTTCTTTATACAAAATGCAAAACGTTGCCATATTATAAAAGTGTTTTATTCGATATAAATACCCATGCAATAAGCCTAACCACAGTTTACGAGGATCAGTTTTATCATGCTGGGGAATTGTTTCAGTTAGATGCACAAAAAGAAAAGATTCTACTGGATTCAATGGTTGCTGACATACGATTTACCGGAACACAGATGAAGAAACAAATGCCAGGACAAAATCAGCTTGTTGTGGGTGGGTTGTTTGATGGCAAAAAAATATTTGAAGCAATGGAAACTACCAGCCAAAAAGAATTGGAAGAATTTTTAAAATATATTGTTGCACGACCCGTTAACTATGCCGGTAACACATGGAAGCTATCTGAAATATTTGCTACATGGATCATAAATAAATCGCCGCAGGCCATTACAAATTGATGAGATTATATTTGCTGCATGAAAATTCTTATCACCGGTGCAAATGGGTTTTTAGGCTATTACCTTGTTGAACAATTACTCCAAAAAAAAATTCCAGTGATCGCCACAGGCAAAGGCGAATGTCGTTTGCCATTTACTCACGACTTAAATTTTCAATGGCTTACAATGGATTTTACGGATCCCTTTTCTATTCACGATGTTTTTGAAAATATAAAACCAGATGTGGTAATTCATTCAGGCGCTATGAGCAAACCTGATGAATGCGAGATGGATCAAATGAAAGCATATTTAGTGAATGTAGAAGGCACTGTACAACTATTGATCAATTCAGAAGAATTAAAAAGCTTTTTTGTCTTTCTTTCAACAGACTTTGTTTTTGATGGTAAAAGAGGAATGTATAGTGAAGAAGATGTTCCGGATCCGGTTAATTATTATGGGCGCACTAAACTGGAAGCGGAAGAAGCAGTGAAAGAATATGGACATGACTGGGCGATCGTAAGAACAGTTTTGGTCTATGGAAAAAATCATTCCGGGCATAACAACCTTTTAAAAATTGTAAGAGAAAAATTGGAGAAAGGAGAGGAGTATAGTGTTTTTGATGATCAGGTAAGAACACCAACCTATGTTGAAGATCTTGCAAAAGGAATTATTTCTATCATTGAAAAAAAGGCCAGAGGAGTTTTTCATTTATCCGGGAAGGATATTTTATCGCCCTATCAAATGACCATTAAAACTGCCGAACATCTTAAGCTTGATAGTTCAGTCATAAAAAAAGTTACTGCGGTAAGCTTTAGTCAGCCAGCGAAAAGACCTTTAAAAACAGGGCTCATCATTGATAAGGCAAGAAAAGAATTAGGGTATGAGCCAATAAGTTTTGAAGAAGGGTTGAAAAAAACTTTCAGTTGATCAATGAGATTTGCGAAAAGCTTTTTCACCTGCACGAATAGCAACTGTTAATCGATTGTCAGGAGGAGGGATCGGGCAATTATATTTACCACTCACATAAGCACAATAAGGATTGTAGGCCTTATTAAAATCGATCAGCACCTTATTATCGAGTATGTCTTTTATTTCAAGATCAATATACCGACCACTTTCATAAGTTTCTTCACCCGAGGTAGCATCAGTAAACGGAACAAATAAATGATCCTTATATTGCTTAGTTGTCATCAGGTCCTGACTTTGATAAATATTCAATGCAACCGGCGTGTCATTAATCGTAAAATGAATTGTTCCATAAACCCGGTAATTCTTTTTTATAGGTCCCGAACTTTCCATTCTGAACCATGGTGAATTCATGGTTCTTTCAAACTGACACGTCATCCTGTATTTTTCATTAACCGGAAAAAAAGAGAGCAACTCTTTATCTTTTCCTGCAACAACTTCATGTTCTTTCACATATTTTTTCAAATAAGATTCAATTGAATCTTTATAAGATTTTTGAGCAAAAGAAATATTCACAAACAAAAGACCGATAACAATAAAAGATATCCTCATAATCCTTTTAATCTTATAAATCGTGGTTCTAATTCATCATTAATACATTCACACTTCTTTGCAGTATATTGAACGCAATTTCGGCCATTAGGTTTTCTTTATCAAGAGTGGGGTTTACTTCGGTTATTTCAAAACAACAAACCTTACGGTTGTGCATGAACTTACTGATCAGGTCTTCCACCTCTCTTTCTCTTAACCCATTTCCCACCGGCGTTCCTGTGCCTCTTGAAATAGAAGAATCTAAAGAGTCAACGTCAAAACTTATATAGATATCCGTGCAATCATCCAGGTGACGGGTAACTGAACGAACAATATTTTCGGGTCCCTTCATTCGCACTTCTTTTGTCGAGATCAATTTGATATTATGTTTGTCGATCACATACTTTTCTTCTTTCTCATAATCTCTTGTGGAGATCAGCACTACATCTTCCGGTAAAACCTTAGGACAGATCTTTCCAATGTTTTTTAATTTTTCCCAATATGCTTTTGTGTCATCATCCAGTTTATGCACGGCGCAATCTTTATTGTCTTCACCAAGAGTAATAGCTAATGGCATACCATGTACATTCCCCGATGGAGTAGTGTAAGGTGTATGCAAATCAGCATGTGCATCTATCCAGATCACTCCCAATTTACTTTTCGGCTTTGCCATTTTTATACCTGCAATGGTTGCGCCGGCAATACTATGATCGCCACTGATGACAACGGGAAAAAAATTATTCTTAAGCGTTTCCGAGATTGCCTTACTTACTTTCTCATACATGGAATAAATACCTTTTACTCTTTTTGCATAAGGCGATTCTATCGGTTCGTATAGTAATTTATTTTCATGTTGAATTCTTTCCGATGGAAAATGAATAAAAAAATTACTCATAAAATCCATCGCGGCCACCTTAATAGCTTCCACTCCAAGACTGGCGCCACGGGTGCCGGCACCTATCTCTGATGGTACTTCGATCAGCTTGATATTCCTCATAAAATTTATTTCTTTTCCTGCATCCAAAAATCTGTGAAGATGAGCCACCGAAGAGTGTTTAGTAAGCGGCAAAAAATGATGCAGCAATCGTTTTTTAAGGAACGGTAAAGCTAAAAAAACAAGGCCGGATAACCTAATGAGTGTTAGTGATTGGGCGAAACCTTAACTGTTTATTCATGTGCTGCCAGCACAGGTATTGAGCTATGAAAAGCAAGCCTTTTGGTAGAGCTATGCTTGAAAACAGAATCATAAAAACTATGATTACGCGGAACATTGATCACGATATCAATATTTTTATCCTGAACAAATTGTTCGATCGTTTCTTCAAAATCAAAAGTGGTAATAAAATAAAACTCAGGATTGTATTCGGCAAATTGTTCAGCAAGCCATGCTCTTTCTTCTTTCAACTCTTCATTGAGTGCCACATGTATCTCGCTATTTACATTTACAATATGAAGATTGGGTTTGAAGAAATCAAGCACCGCTTTCAGGTAAGTAACAGGAGTTATCTCTTCTACATTTTTAAAATCGGAGGCAAGCGCCACATTATTGATCCCTTTAAAAGCAGCTTGCGCCGGCACAATCAACACCGGGCATACATCACGCATAGCGATCTTCAATGTATTACTACCGATCAATGCCTGCTTCATTGGTGATTTGCCGGTGATTCCCATCACGATCAGCGTGGCAGATTTTTGATAAGCGAGTCTTTCCAATGAATCAACAACATCACTTCCTTTTTCACGAACACATTCAATTTCTTTATCACCTTTTCTCAGCAATTCTTCTTTCAAACTGTCAAGATAGGCGCCTGACATTTCATATTCATTATCGTGACGATAAAGATTATATAGGATAATATGCGTGTTAGGTCTATCACTTAGCATTTCAGCAGCATAACGGGCAGCATTCAATGCAGTTTCAGAAAAATCAACAGGAATGATCACGGTCTTCATGAATCAGTGGTTTTGTCGTTATTCGTTTCAAAAATTACGGTCGAAAATAGCACATTATTTCGAAGGGTATGAAAATTTGTAGGATGATGACTGTGTTACCGGCAACAGTAATTCTTATCAACTTCTGTTGCGTCGCACACTTGTGCAGCATGAATTCTACCTAGCTTTTTTTGGGGACACGGATGACTGGATGCAATGGATAAATCGGGATTTGATATCAGTGCAAATCTGTTCAATCCGTGTCATCCGTGTTCCACTCATTTGCTGAATAACGAACTGAACGTACAAGTGTGCGACGCAATCAAAGTTTAATCAGGGAACTGAAGCCGGCAGCCAAAAAATCTTTTCCCTAATTTTAACGCAACCCTGTGAATAAGTACTTCTTATTTAAATGAGTTTTGCAGATTATATTCGCCGCTATTAAAACGTTTGCCCGTGCGCCTAAAAAGTCTTGAAATTAAAGGGTTTAAAAGCTTTGCTGATAAAACTGTTGTCAACTTTGATGACAACGTAACCGGTATCGTTGGCCCAAATGGATGCGGGAAATCTAATATTGTTGATAGCATCCGTTGGGTTATTGGCGAGCAAAAGATCAGCCACCTCCGTAGCGAAAACCTCGATAGCCTTGTTTTCAATGGATCTAAAAGCCGCTCTGCATCCGGACTTGCCGAAGTGAGTCTGACATTCGAAAACACACGGAATCTTCTTCCCACAGAATTTACCACCGTTACCATTACCCGTAAGTTTTATAAGAGTGGCGAAAGTGAATATCGCCTTAATGATGTACAGTGCCGTTTAAAAGACATCCAGAACCTTTTTATGGACACGGGTATTTCAACGGACTCTTATGCCATCATTGAATTGGGTATGGTAGATGACCTGATCAAAGACAAAGAAAATAGCCGCCGTCGGATGCTGGAACAAGCTGCCGGTATTTCGATTTATAAAACAAGAAAGAAAGAAGCAAAGCTGAAGCTTGATGCAACAGAGCAAGACATTGCACGTATCGAAGATCTGTTGTTTGAAATAAATAATCAATTAAAGACTTTAGAGAACCAGGCTAAGAAAGCAGAAAAATATTACGAGGTAAAAAAAGAATATCGTGAAGTAAGAAGCAGCATTGGAAAGTTTTAATGTTACTTACAAAGACCTGAACGCACAACATGAGACTGAAACTGACAAGAGAATAAAACTGGAAGCGGAAATAGCTACTGATGAAGCTGCGCTGGAACAGGATAAAGTTGTTTTCATTGAAAAGGAAAAAGAGTTACAAGCAATGCAGCATGCATTTAATGAAATGCTGCAACTCCTGAGAACAAAAGAAAACGAGAAGAATCTTGCTGCTCAGCGTTTGGATCATCTGAAAGAAAGAGAAGCAGGATTGCAGGATTTTTTACAAAAAGCAGAAGGACAACAACAGGGAATAGAGGAAAGCATTGCATTTACAGGTTCACAATTAGAGGAAGAAGGAAACAACCTAGAAGGAATGAATGAGCAACTAATGCAGTTGCGAAATGAAATGGATGCGAAGAGGGTGGTGATGGATGAAAAGAGAATTGCATTAGATGCATTACGGAGTGGCTATCAGCAAGTGCAACGTAACCAATTTGAAGCTGAGAAAAAAGTTGTTATTGCTGATACTTCAATTCAAAATCTTAGCCGTGCTGTTCAGCAGATCGATGACGACAAAGTGCAAAGAGATAATCAACGCAAGCATCTTGCCGATGATCTTCATTTGAGAGAAAGAGAATTGAATATTAAGAGAACCGATCTTGATCAATTACAAAAACACCAGGATTATACAAAAGATCAAATACTGCAAACACAAGGATTGCTTGAAACATTACGCACCAAGCTTGCGGAAGAAAGCAGGAAACTCGATTCAAAGAAAAATGAGCATGATCTTTTAAAGAGTTTGATCGATTCAATGGAAGGTTATCCTGATAGTGTAAAATTTTTGCATAATAACCAGGGGTGGAACCATACTGCACCGATCCTTTCTGATATTATTTATGTAAAAGAAGAATACAGGACGGCTGTTGAAAATGTGCTTGAACCTTATTTAAGTTACTATGTCGTAAATAATTTACAAGAGGGTTTACAAGCAGTTCATTTGTTGGATGAGCACAAAAAGGGAAAAGCCAATTTCTTCTTACTGGATAAAATTCAGAACCGGGATTTCCAGGATCAAAAGGATTTGGAGGGAAATGAGAATTATAAACTTGAAGGATTGATCCCTGCATTAAGTGTCATTGATGTGGACGACAAGTATAAAAAACTCGCCGAACATTTATTGGAAAACGTTTTCGTTGCTGAAAATGAAGAGGCATTGCAAAATAGCAATGGATTTGTTGTAATAGAAAAGAGTGGTCGTTATGTAAAAGGAAAATATTTTTTAACGGGTGGCAGTGTTGGTTTATTTGAAGGAAAGAAAATAGGGCGTGCAAAAAATCTTGAAAAGTTACAGGAAGAGATATTATCACAGAATGCAGTTGTTGAATTATTGAAAGAAGAAATACAAGAAAGACATAATGAGGTAATTGCTTTCAATGAAGAGTTGCGTGAAAGTACTTTGAAGAATACGGAGATAGAGATCCAGGAGCTCACCAACCAGGTGTTCTCATTACATAATAAATTGGAAAACCTTCATGCACTCCAAAGTCAAAGCCAGCATAGGCAGGAAGAACTTCAGTCACAAATTCAGCAAACGCAAAACTCAGTAGAAGCAACACGCAACGATCTGAAATGGTTAAGCGAAGAATTAGTGGTGCAGGCTGCAAGGCTTAGTGAAGGAGAAGATGTTTTTAAAAATGAAGAAGGTTTTTATAACGAATCAAATCGTCAATACAACGAATTTAATTTGCTTGTAACAAGACAGCAAAGTAAAATAGCTGCATTAAAACAAGAGCTTGATTTCAAAAACAATCAGCTAAGTGAATTAAGACAACAGATCGAAAATAATACGACGCAACTTTCAGATTCGAGACAACAGATAGAGCAGTGTATTGAGCAATTAGAGCAAGTGGAAGAGGAGTTGTTCAATATGTTGAAAGGAAAAGAAGATGAAGAAAGAAAATTAAATGAAGCAGACCAGGCTTATTATAATTTCAGGAATGAATTAAGTGAGAAAGAAAGCTTGCTTCGTCATAAAGCAAAGGACAAAGAGCAGGTTGAGCATTTGCTTGCAGAAATAAAAGACAAGCTAAATGATGTGAAGCTGCAACTGGCGGGCATGAAAGAAAGATTACATGTTGAGTTTCGCATACAGTTGGAAGATATTTTGGATGAAGCAAGAATAAATGAAATGACCGTAGATGAGCTCCAGGAAAAAACAGACAGGATGAAAAAACGCCTGGAAAATTTGGGCGAAGTAAATCCTACTGCCATCGAAGCGTTTACTGAAATGAAAAAGCGGTATGAGTTTATTCTTGAACAAAAGAATGACCTTGTATCAGCAAAAGAAAGTTTATTGCAGACGATCCAGGAAGTGGAAGCAACAGCGAATCAGAAATTTTTAGAAACATTTCATTTAGTAAGAGAACATTTCCTCCGGGTATTTAAATCTTTATTTACCGAAGATGACCAATGCGATCTAATACTTGAGAATCCGGAGAATCTTGCTGAGACAGGAATTGATGTAATAGCAAAGCCTAAAGGCAAACGTCCATCTTCACTTACTCAGCTGAGCGGTGGGGAAAGGACTTTGACAGCAACAGCTTTGTTGTTTGCGATCTATCTGATCAAACCTGCACCATTCTGTATATTGGATGAGGTTGATGCCCCCCTTGATGATGCCAATGTTGGAAAATTCACTAACATGATCCGTGAGTTTAGCGGCAATTCACAGTTCATTATTGTAACACATAATAAAATGACCATGAGTGCGGTTGATGTGATCTATGGTGTTACGATGCAGGAACCGGGTGTAAGCCGGTTGGTGCCGGTTGATTTCAGAAGCTTGAGTTGATCGCTTCAAAAAATAAATATTGATCCTGCTAACCGGCAGGATTTTTTTTAAATAAATTTTTCATTATGCGCACAATTATTCTGCTAATTGGGTCCAATGTATTTATGACTTTTGCCTGGTATTATCATTTAAAACAAGATGGCTGGCCTTTATGGAAAGCAATTGTGCTAAGTTGGTTCATTGCTTTGTTTGAATATTCTTTGATGGTGCCGGCAAACAGACTTGGTTATGCAAATGGTCTTAGTGGTTTTCAGCTAAAATTGATACAAGAGATCATAACATTAGTTGTGTTTGCGGTCTTTGCAGTTATCTACCTGAAAGAACCGTTGCAATGGAAGTATCTTGTAAGCTTTTGTTTCCTTCTAGGCGCCGTTTATTTCATGTTTAAAAAGTAGATGTTCTTAGCTTGATTGCTGCTTTATCTTTTGCTTTTTGATTATATCAGACTTTACTTTATTTACGGCTGCACTGCTTAAAAGATATATGCCAATAGTGATACCCACAGAACAAATTAAACCATACAGCACCCAATCATCACGCATAAAATGCGAAAGAGAATAGTACATAAAAAAAATACCTCCGCCTACCAATAAGAAGCCGAGTGCTGTCTTATAAAGCCATTTTTCAAAATGATAATTTCCCATGAGTTAGTTTTTCAGGACTAATGTAAATTATTTTGATTAAACGGCTAAAAAGTATGTGTTTGCGTGCATTTCCACGCATTTTTCGTTTGGTTTCGATATTAATGATTGTAGGTTCTGCAAGTAGAAATACATCCAAAATCGAGTACTAGTGATCGAGTTTCTAAAGTTCTATTATTATCCCTATGACTTGGCCATTTTGGTTTCTAATTTTATAATCGTACCCTTAATTCGCACTCCTATGAAACCCGTGAAGTTTGTCATCTTAGCGATGTTATGTACGGTCACAACTTATCTTTATCCACAAGGGGCAAGTTGTACCAACCCACATGTTTTAGCACTTGATACAGTCAGCAGAAACTTTTCAGTATCTCCAACCTCCGGAAACGCTGCAGAATGTTCAGCGGGATTTAGTGGTTCCGGTAAAATAACAATTTTCAAATTTACAACTGATGCATCAGGCTCTTGTGTGTTAGTGCACATTTCTACTTCGGCTCCGGTACAAGTAGCGGAAGTGGCAATGTATACAGGATGTGGCGGGACCGGCACACCGCAGGGTCTTCAAACCGGAAGCAGCGTTTGCTTTGTTGATGGAACTGGTTATTGGGCTCCATCGCAGACACTCACCCTTTCCGCCAGTACCACATATTATTTGCGTGTATGGACTCCTGCGGCTGGTACGATAACAATGTCAGCAAGGAATTATCCACCGCCTAACAATTTATGTAGTGGTGCGTCATGGATAAGTGATGATGAGAGAGATGATAATAATGCTTGCGCAAAGGCTTCTACAGAAGTCACACCAGTTCAACTTTGTGCTTTTTCACTGGAGAATACTGCATTTTATACTTATATCGTTGAATCAAGTGGAGTGAGTTCAGTTCAATTAAATAATATTAACTGTGATAATTTGAATAGTG
Source organism: Bacteroidota bacterium (assembly GCA_005882975.1). Taxonomy (GTDB): domain Bacteria; phylum Bacteroidota; class Bacteroidia; order Chitinophagales; family Chitinophagaceae; genus VBAS01. The sequence goes on from VBAS01000016.1 coordinate 26,410, forward strand.
CTGCTGAGACTGGTTTTCAAATTGGATTCTTTGTGGGATCTTGCGGCTCGCTTATAAAGATCAGTTGTGCCACAGGATCTGGAGGTTCACTCACTGCAACTACGGGATGGCTACCATCAGGCACGCAAGTATTTGTAGCAATGGATGGAAATTCCGGATCAAACTGTTCTTATAAGATCACTGCGTTCAATGCTACTGTATTACCCATTATACTGAAATATTTTACAGCATGGAAGCGGCCTGATGCAAACAGGCTTACCTGGTTAACAACAACCGAAAAGAATTTCTCTCATTTCGAACTGGAAAAATCATCCGACGGTGTAAATTTTATAAGCATAAAAACGATTGCGGGTAAGGGGGCAAATAGTAAAGAGACAACATATTCATTTGATGACAATGAAGTGAAAGCTTTGCAATACTATCGTTTAAAATATATTGATGTAAACGGAGCATATACCTATAGTAACGTTTTAAGAGTAAGTCGTGATGACATGACCAATGCAAAAGTGTTGTTTAGCAACCATGTTACTACCACACTTGCGTAAAGATCATCGATAACTCAGGAAGAGAGGTAAGGAGGCAAAATGTAAAGATCAACCCGGGTGAAAATTCTTTAAACATCAATACGGGCGCAATTCCTTCTGGATTCTATTACCTTATACTCTCGGGGGATAATTATAAAAGGACTTTTTCATTTGTAAAATCATAAGTAGAATAAACAGAATAGGAGTGAAAAATAATTATTTGCCGGCGATCACTTCTATTCTTTTTTCCGCAGGCTTGTGATAAATATCAGATCTAAGAACACCCCATTTATTTAATCGGTATTTTATAGAAGTACCAATTACTCCCAACCCATATTTTGAACTCCGGCTAAAGTTGATAGATGAAGCCTCCTCAAAATATTTTGCAGGGCATGATATTTCACCGATCTCATAACCCAGATAAAATATCTGGCACAGCATCTGGTTATCAAAAATAAAATCGTCTGAGTTTGCCTGGAGATTTAATTTTTCTAAAACTTCTTTTGAAAAAGCCCGGTAACCGGTATGATATTCTGAAAGTTTTTGCCAGATAATAAAATTCTGCGTCCATGTAAGGATCCTGTTTGCGATGTACTTGTAAACAGGCATTCCATTGATCATTGCCCGATCTCCCAAAATTCTTGAACCCAGTACAACCTGGAAAACATCTTTGGCGATCAAATAGGCCATTGATGGAATGAGTTTAGGATTATACTGATAATCGGGATGAAGCATAACAACAATATCAGCGCCGATCTTTAATGCATAATTATAACAAGTTTTCTGGTTACCCCCGTAACCATAATTGCGATCATGTCTTAGAATATGATTGATGCCGATCCGTTTTGCAACTTCAACTGTATCGTCTTTACTGTTATCATCAACAAGTATCACGTCGTCAACAACATTAAAATCAATTTCGTTGTAAGTTTTCTCAAGGGTTTTTGCTGCATTATAGGCCGGCAGCACCACTATAACTTTCTTCCCATGGATCATAACCGTATTTTTTTTGGAAAAATATAAAACGTTGTTCAAAGCATCAAATTATCGGGATTTTCCGGGATATAGAATGACGGGCAATAGCCTCGGTTAGTCAATTTTAATATACTTAGAGACATCAATTTTAGCAGGATCAACCTTCTGCACAAGATAAATAAAATACCTTTCATCTTCGACTATTCCCGGTCCCCATTTCTTTAACAGATCAACCTGGAGATCGTTTCGTAAAATTGCTTTTTCCATATCCTGTTGATTGGTTCCTCCATCCGATACCTGCGGCGCACTATCCTTTATCCAAAGCACTTTTTGATTGCCTTTATCTATAAATGCCCCCAGCGCTGCTACTGATGCTTGGAAATTCATTTGATCTATTCTTCTTTTACTCCAAATGGTAAAACTTCCGAAATCGTTCATCTGCGGATAAAATAATTTCTTATCAAGATAGGTAGCAAGGGGAGATATTGTAAAATCAGTAATGCCAACAACAGGCAAGTTATCCAACTTATTTTCTTTAATATAATTCCCAACTTCTTTGCTTGGAGAAAATCTATATTGGATTTCCATTGAATACGCTACAATAGCTCCTATAACACTGAACGATAAAATAGTTGTTAAAAAAGGCCCGCTTATTCTTTTACCAAAGCTGGCCATTGTACTATCATATTTTTTCTCCGGATAATATTCGCTAAGCCAATAGCAAACAACAAGCGCAATTAGCAAATAGCCACAATACCTCGAATGCATTAATGCTGTATAATAGAAAACTGAAAAAAGACCAATAGTCATACCCAGGTAAAGAAGCAGCATTAATGGCTTTCTTAGAAAAACAAGAATGCCTGCAGCAAAAATTAATACTGATAAAAGAACCCATCCGCCTGAAAGGGTATTTTTAAAATAAATAGCAGTGTTCCAAAAATGTTCATTGATCTGCGGAATGTACAGATAAGTGGTAAACAGTTTTGATAATACTTCCCCCCATCTCGGGAAATCAACTAAGCTTGTAGCATACGGCGCCGGAAAAGAGTTGTCTTTGTCTGGCCATATTTGATAAAGAGAAAATGCAACGCCGAGAATAAAAATGACCAGGCCGATCGCCAACTGCATAATGACCTTTCCGTTTTTTTGCTGGTAAAGAAAATAATCCAATACAAGAATACCGGCAATGCAGCAGGCAATGACAACTGCATAGATCGTTACGTTTGCCAATAATGCAAGTAACACACCGATCAAAACATATTTTGTAGTCCTGTTTTTGTACAAAGCACAAACACCAAAGACCAGCAATATCCCCAATGCATAGCTTCTGCTTATCACTGCGTATTCATACAAAGGAAAATAGCCAAATGAAAATAGAATTTTATGAAGATTGTTTAAAGGAGCATAACGATTAAAAATAAAAATGAAAGAGGTGGCGATCAGCAAATGAAAAGCCTGCATATAAATAGGATCGTGAGTTACTCTTGTTATCCAATAAAGAAAAAAATGCCAGAGTGCAGGGTTGCCTTCATAATTCATATTGTCAAGCAACTGTGATAATGAATTAGCATCTCTTGCTACCAGCCACGCCTGGTGTTCATCACGCCACATTTCATGTGATAACATGCCAAGTAGAGCGATAATAAAAAAACCTCCAGTAACCATCAGTGCAAAACGA
>VBAS01000342.1 GCA_005882975.1 Bacteroidota bacterium
AATTTCTTCATGTACCCAAGGTTTGTACCAACGCTTACTCCAAAGTCAACACGGGTACCGGTTCCCGAAGCTCTTTTGGTAGTAATAACGATCACACCGTTGGCGCCCCGCGAACCATAAATGGCTGCAGAAGATGCGTCTTTTAACACGTCTATTTGCGCAATGTCATTAGGATTGATGTAAAGTAGAGGATTTGTTTCCGGAGTAGAACCAAATGCCGCAAGTGTTACACTTGGTCTTGCAGTTCTTCCATCCAGCGGCACTCCATCTATTACATAAAGCGGGTTGTTTACGGCGCGAATAGAATTGTTACCTCTTACCTTAATTGTAGTAGCAACCCCAGGCTGACCGCTATTGTTTGTTATCTCAACACCGGCAACCCTGTTTTGTAAAAGTTGATCAGGAGATGTAATTACACCCTGGTTAAAGTCTTTTGCTTTAACAGATGCAACAGCACCAGTCAGATCTCTTTTGCGGGCAGTACCATAACCGGTTACCACCACTTCATTTAGATTTGCGCCAGTTGCAACAAATGAAACTTCAACCGAAGTTTTTCCTCCTTCAATTGAAACTTCCTGTGTAGCGTAGCCAATGGAGCTAATTACAAGAGTCGTAACATTAGAAGCAACCGAAAGTGTGAATGTACCATCACTTTTTGTAGCTGTTCCGGTTTTGGCGCCTTTCGGTTGAACCGATGCACCAACAACAGGAGAGCCATCTTTAGAGTCAGTAACCTTTCCGGATACTACCCTGTCTTGAGCCATTATAAGCTGCGATACACATAGCAGAAGAATAACGGCTGAAAATTTAAGCAGATTTTTGCAGGACATAAGCATTAGTAATTATCGTGATTAAAAAAATACTATTTGGGTGTGTAATTTAGACACATTTCTGAATTCACCAACATTTTCTGCAACTTTTTTTTATTTAATCTTTAACCAATCAACAGGTTACAATGCAACTTTACTAACAATTACAAGCCAAAATGGTTGAAAAACATTAAGAGCTATTTTATCTTTTAATCGCTGCTTCGAAAAAATGAGATTACAGCCGAAGCGTCAAAAACTCAGTCATAAATTATAGATGTGAAAAAAATGGGATGGTTCATGAGGTTTTTGGTCGTTCTTTATTTTACTTTTTCTGCAGCTTCAATAAGCTTGTTCTTCTTTAATCCTGTTTTTAATTTATACAGCTTACCCGGGCGGTGTGGCACATCATCTTCCATTTCATCAAGATCATCTAACCAGTTTTTTAGTGCGATCTTTTTCCTGAAATTTCTCCTATCCAGTTTTATTCCTAAAATAGCCTGGTATAGATCCTGTAATTCTCTCAAGGAAAATTTTTCCGGCAATAAATTAAAAATAACAGGTTCATCCATGATCTGTATCCGAAGTCTTTGTAAACAGGATTCTATAATTTGCTTGTGATCGAAAGCAAGATCCTTAAGATTTTTTAGCGAATGCCAGTGAACCTCGTTATCTGTAATTTCTAATTTATGATTGCGGATATTTATTAGGGAATAATAAGCAGTCGTGATAACACGGCCTGATGGGTGACGATTGATAGCCCCAAAACTCCCAACCTGTTGAAGAAATACATCATCTAAGCCGGTTCTTTGTCTTAAAACCCGATATGGTGCACTGTCAAGATCTTCATCCACTTTTACCAGGTCACCAAGCAGAGACCATTTACCCGCAAACTCTTCAAGATCTGATTTGATAAGCAGCACTCTTAGTTCTTTATTCTCAAAACCAAAAATGACGCAATCCACCGATATAGCGATCTTAAAATAATCAATATGACTGATCTTTTCAACTTCGGCAGTCTTCAACTTTTTAGATATATCAGCAGTCATAGTAGTTTTAATGTAGCGATTAATACAATAATAGCTTTTTCGTTTGTGCACTGTTCTTTACAGAAATGCGAAGTAAATAAATTCCGGGTGAAAAATCTTTTCTTTCACTTTTATCAAGTGAAATTTTATGCAGCCCCTTTGCCAGTACCCCTAAAGATCTTTCAAACACTTTTTGTCCTGATTCATTATATAGCTGCATAGAAGCTGTTCCTGATTCCTCGTTTTCAATTTCCAGAACTCCATTTTCAATTAAAGGATTGGGATAAATATTTACTTTGAAAGTTAGTGGCTGGTTATTGATATTTGTAACTGGTGTTGTTACAACGTTGGTAACATTACGATTGAGATAAAGATGAAATTCTCCCGGTTGCAGGCTTATAGTTTGCGGAGTACCGGTTGCCGTAAATGTATTTCCATTTAAATAATCATACCATGTGCCTGCATTTTGAAATGTTACAGTACCTGTTGTTGTATTCACATCAAAATTTCCGATGACACAAATATTGGAGGTATCTGTTGTTATCTGCAACCATTTGAATGCACCAGCAAGGTTTTGCGTCACCCGATCAGTTAAAAATCCATTTTTATATAAAGGATGAAAACGAAGTTTTAATAAAGCCGAATAAATATCATACAATCTTTGACGGCTGATATTTTGCATATAATCCCAGCGGATCGGTTTGGGATCCAGACGGCAACTATTATTTATAGTGCCATTTGTGCAATAATTAATGCTGTAATCATATCCAAGCTCACCAAATTCCCAGATCATTTTTGGCCCGGGTATCATGGTAAAAAATGAAGCACACATTTCAACTCGTTTCAATGCCGTGGAAAGATCTTTCGTATTATATGAACCTGCCGCATTTCCAAATTGAAGATTTTTATACATCATTCTTTCTTCATCATGACTTTCCATATAGGTAACCAGGTGTGGTTGCGTCCAGTTCCTTACTTTAAAAATTCCATATTCAAAATTTGATGTAGGCACCCAACCCATTGCCGCTTCTTCAAAATTGTAACTGCTGTTTCCCCAAAGCATCATTCCATAATTTGAAAGTTCAATCTCCTCTGTATTATCAGCAAAATGTTCGAGTATACAATAGCTGCCTGCAGATTTGAGCTGCATCGTATCATAATATCTTTTCCAGATTGCTACCCGGTCAGCATGGTAAGCAGCAATACAAGCTTCATTGGTAGTACTTCCTCCGCATTGTGTATTTTGAGTAAACCCTTTTGCAAGATCCCAGCGGAAACCATCCAGTTTATATTCGGTAAGCCAATGCTCTATTACCCGACTTGTGAAATAACGAGTGGTTAAACTTTCGTGGTTAAAATCATTGAAAACACTATACGGATGCGTTGCGGTTACATTGAACCATGGGTTATTAGCTGCTGGTTGATTAGTAGCACTATTCCAATACAACGCCGCCAGCGGACATTGACCGGTTGCATGATTCAATGCTATATCCATTATTACTGCTATTCCTTTGGAATGACATGAGTCGATAAATTCTTTCAAACTATTTTTTGTTCCATAATATTTATCAGGCGCAAGAAAGAAATCGGGGTTATAACCCCAGCTATTGTTCCCTTCAAATTCATTAAACGGCATGATCTCAATTGCATTTATGCCCATTCTTTTAAAGTAACTCAGTGTATCTTTCAAAGTTTTCCAATCATGTGCTTGTAAAAAGTCTCTTAGTAATAATTCATAAATGATCAATCCTCTTTTATCAGGTCTTGAAAAATTTGGAACCTGCCAGCTATAAGCCGGCGAATTTGTTTGAAGTACACTTACAATGCCTGTTGTTTGTAATGGATAAGGTATAAGATTAGGATATGTACTTGCCGGAATACTATTATCGTTCGAAGGATCAAGAATTTTTTCTGAATAAGGGTCTGCAATTTTTAATTGACCATCTACTAAATATTGAAATGCATATTCAGTGCCCGGTATAAGACCATTAATTCTTATCCACCATGTATTATTGTCTGGTGTTTTGTTCATTTGATTTGTGGCTTGCTCTGTCCAACTTCCGCCGGGAAAAGAACCGATCACTGATACACGGTTTTTTCCCGGTGCATATAAAACCAACACAACAGAAGTGTTTCCTGCTTCATAGTTTATTCCATCTCTTACGCCTGCAGGTAATGCCGCAACTGTCGGCCCGTTAGTAACTAAAAAATTTATTGTTTCCGTTTTTGTGACTGTGCCAACTACTGCTTCAGCAACCAATGTTTGATTACCGGCCCCCGTCAATATTGGATTGGCGCTGATCGATGTAACACTATTTGCAGTTTGAATTACATTTCCATTTAATAATAAACGCATATTGGAAGTGCCGCTTGCGACCGCCGTAATATTTATACTCTCTCCAACCATTTTATTGATCGGCTCAGGAATAGGAGTGTACTGTGGCTGCATTAACGGAACATTAAAACGAACCGCAAGATTATTATCATAAACCGGCACATACATATCGCTTAGGTCTGCGTTTCTCTGGGCCGCGCAATCAGTACAATTGCCGGTACGAAAGAGAATGGCAATTCTTAAGATAGTTTCACCGGCAGGGACTCCAAAAAAAGTTCTGATATTATTAATAGTATATGACCATTTATTTGTTCCTGCAGAAGTAGCGAGAGCAGCGGCTTCGGTAGAACCCCATGTAAATTTTGAATATCGCCAATTGGCTGGACCAGTACTTAAATTTGTAATTACACCGACATGTACATATACATTGCCTGCAAAATTTAATAGCCCCTGGTTACCTTTTGTCGCATCAACTGTGATCGTTGCATTGTCATTGTCTTTAGGAAATTCCGGTGCCCAGCTAAGTAATTGGGACCGGCAAAAATTTGCAAAAGATAAAATACAGAAAAGCAGAAAGATTCTTTTCATTGACAAGTTTTGGACACTAAAGATAGGGATTGTGTATAAATTACACGATGCTTGTTCTTTACTTTTGTGAACCTATTTCTTCAAACCGAAAAATTATTTTTACTGTCTTAACTTTCAGCAATGTATAGCAAAGACCAA
>VBAS01000343.1 GCA_005882975.1 Bacteroidota bacterium
ATTTTCCAACAGTTCAGCATTTAGTGCCGATGCTTTCGTTAAGTAACTCTTACAATACTGATGATCTGGTAGACTTTGACAGAAAAGCAAGAGAGTTAACTGGCGAAAATAAAATTGAATATTGTGTTGAGCCAAAATTCGACGGGGCTAGCATTTCCCTTATTTATGAAAACGATATTTTAGTTCGCGGCGCTACCCGTGGTGACGGTGTAGAAGGAGATGAGATCACAACTAACATCAAACAAATAAAAAGCATTCCACTTTCTGCAAAATTTTCTGAGTATGGATTGCAACAAGTAGAAATGAGAGGTGAGGTGCTTATCAATAAAAATAATTTTAAAAA
>VBAS01000017.1 GCA_005882975.1 Bacteroidota bacterium
GTGCAAGAGAATGTGGTATCAGTCGCGAGGCGCAGGATGCATTTGCAATTGAAAGTTATAAACGCAGCCAGGCAGCATGGGAGAATGGTAAGTTCAATAATGAAATAGAACCAGTGATCATTCCTCAGCGCAAAGGTGATCCTGTTGTGTTTGTAAAGGATGAAGAACCTTATAATGTAAAGTTTGATAAGATACCTTCTTTGAATCCTGCATTTGAAAAAGGTGGAACAGTGACGGCTGCTAATGCAAGCACGATGAATGATGGCGCTGCTGCATTGATATTAATGAGTAAAGAAAAAGCAGAAGCATTAGGATTAAAACCTATTGCAAAAATTCTTTCTTATGCTGATGCTGAGCAGGCGCCTGAATGGTTAACTACTACACCTTCGCTTGCTGTACCAAAAGCTGTTGCTAAAGCCGGGTTGAAGATGGAAGATATTTCTTACTGGGAATTGAATGAAGCATTCGCTGTTGTGGGTATTGAAAATACAAAACGTATGAAGCTTGATCCATCAAAAGTGAATGTACATGGCGGTGCTGTTTCTATTGGTCATCCGCTGGGTGCAAGTGGTGCAAGGATCATTGTTACTTTGATAAATGTATTGAAAACGAATAATGCTAAGTATGGTGCAGCGGGCATTTGTAATGGAGGAGGTGGGGCAAGTGCTATGGTCATTGAAAATCTAAACCCCTAAATCCCCTAAAGGGGACTTGCTGTTGCACAAGGCCAGCTTATTGAAAATGCTTTTTTTATTAAACTCTTCAATTAATGAAGAGTTTTTTATTACTCCCCTTTAGGGGTTGGGGGCATCAGGAAGTTTGTCAAAGTAAGTTTCCGGGTTAAGTTTTTTTTCTACTAGTTAAAACTGCGTTTATCGTACTCTTTCTTCTGAAATAGAATCTCAAGGCATTATTTTAGTGAATAACAATGTATAAAATCCTGCCTATGAAAACAAGATACCTGGTGTTGTGTATTCTCATCTTGTTTGTTAGTTTTTTTTATTACCGCCTGGTAAGACTTATACGTGGCAATAATGAATAACGGCCACAGGTGCTCTCGCTGGTTTTGTTTATTAAATTGGATTCAAGCTTCCCGAATAGTTGGGAAGCTTTTTTTTATTGGCATATTTCGACGTTAACTAATGCGTTTTAGGACAGAAGTGACCCACGGTTCTCGTTTCTTTTTTTGAAATATTTTAAAGGTTGATGTTGTCACAGGTTATTTCTTCCGTTTAGATTTGTACAAACTCCAGGAATGTGGAAAGATCGTGCATGATGAACAATAATTCATATACTATATACCCACTTTAGACGTTGGGTAATAAAGAGAAACGACTCTTTACAGCCCATCCATCCCTCACCACTTCATCGAGTGCTATAAATTTTAGATTACCCTTTTAATCCTCACCCTGTTCGAAGAATTATTAACCTTAACCTAAATCCATTTTTATGCGAAACATGACTATGTCGAAAACGGAAAAAGCAAAGAAAATGCTTGTAGTTGAAGACGAGGGTGAGATGTGTCTTATACTTGATCTTATTCTTACTGATAGAAAATTTGAATCGGATTATGTAAACAATCTTTTAGATGCCGATGAATATCTTCAGAAGAATAAGCCATCGTTGATCTTTCTCGATAACAAATTGCCAGATGGATATGGCGTTGACTTTATCTCTTACGTCAAGAAGAAGTACCCGAAAATAAAGATCATCATGATCTCAGGCTTTGGTACCGCCCGTGACGTAGCACTGGAAAATGGCGCTGATGTTTTTCTTGAAAAACCATTTTCATTGGATAATGTTAACCAGGCAATAGACCAGGTGTTGTCTTAGAGGTCAGATCGAAAATTTATTATAAATTAATTGAAGCTTCTCTTTTGAGAAGCTTTTTTGTTTTACCGCAAAGGCGCTAAGATCTTTCAAGGACGCAAAGCCTTAATGAACTTTGCGTTTCCTTTGCGTCTTTGCGGTAAAATTTTTATCAGTTCATGAGAAATAACGATGCCTGATTTTTGATAAGTACTATACACACTGAGTAATTATACAATGGATAAATACCCGACAATGTGGAGATCATAATAAACACTTAGTAATCACGTTTAGATTGACTGGTATTATTACATAGCAATATGTAGTGATCCATAATCCAATATCCACCGGATCCAATCTATATCGATATGAAAAAGCCACTAGCTCTATTACTTTGTTTTGCATGTTTTAATTTGTTTTCTACTGTTGCCAGTAGTCAATCCTTTGGAAGTAATAACCCTGTTACGTGTAACGGAAATGATGGATACATTACTATTGGAGGGTTGGTTGCGGGAGCCACTTACTCCGTAAGCTACTCTGATGATGGAGCGGCTGTCGGTCCATTATCATTAACAGCAAACATTTCAGGTCAGGTTATTATATCTGGTCTAAATGCAGGACTGTATTCAAATTTCTCATTGGTGTACAATGGCTCTACCACAAATCTTTCTATCGGTATAGTTTTATCAAACCCGATCTTTATTCCAACATTTACTTCCATTCCGCCGATATGTGCAGGCTCTGCACCACCAGCATTGCCAACTACATCAAATAACGGAATGACCGGTACGTGGAATCCAGGAGTAATTAATAATACAACTTCAGGTTCGTACACATTTACACCTACCGGTGGCCAATGCGGAATACCAATAACAATACCTGTTACGATCATTCCACGAACTACGCCGACATTTAGCTTTGGTACATCACTAAATATTTGCGGAGGTGGTGCAGTTCCAACTTTGCCTAATACTTCAACAAATGGAATTAGCGGCACATGGAATCCTGCAGTGGTGGATGCACAAAATTCCGGTACGTACACATTTACACCTAATGCAGGTCAATGTGCTAATCCAGCAGCGTTTAATGTAACAGTAAGTCCGAATATTACACCATCATTTAGTTTTGGTTTATCACTTACTATTTGTGCAGGTGGTACAGTTCCAACTTTACCAACAACATCAACAAATGCAATTACTGGTACATGGAGCCCATCTACAGTGGACGCTCAAAATTCAGGTGTGTATACCTTTACACCAGCAGCTGGTCAATGTGCACTTCCTGCAGCATTTGCTGTTACTGTAAATCCAAACCTTACACCAACATTTAGTTTTGGCACATCCATTAATCTTTGTGCAGGTGGTACAGTTCCAACTTTACCGACCACATCAACAAATGGTATTACTGGTTCTTGGAGCCCGACTGTAGTTAGTAGCACAACTCCGGCGACCTATACATTTACGCCAACAGCAGGTCAGTGTGCTGTGCCTGCAACTTTAAATGTAACGTTAACACCAAACATAACACCATCATTTACTTTTGGAACATCGCTTATAATTTGTGCAGGTGGTACGGTTCCAACTTTACCAACCACATCAAACAATGGAATAACTGGTGTGCGGAGTCCTTCAGTAGTTAGTAATACAACTTCAGGCACCTATACATTTACACCTGGCGCAGGTCAGTGTGCTGTTCCTGCAACATTTAGTGTAACAGTAAATCCAATTATAACACCTTCATTCAATATCAATACTTATTCAATTTGTGCAGGAAGTACGCCACCTGTATTACCAACTACATCACTTGAAGGAATTACAGGTACGTGGAGTCCAACGACAGTTGATAACCAGAATTACGGTGTGTATACATTCACGCCAAATCCTGGTCAATGTGCAGTTACAACAACAGCGGAAGTGTATGTGATGCCAAACGTCGCACCGACATTTAATTTTGGCACTTCACTTACTATCTGTGGAGGTGGTACAGTACCAGTATTGCCTAACTATTCCAACGAAGGCCTAACCGGTACATGGAGTCCTGCTGTAGTTAGTACAACAAACTCGGGAGTATATACATTCACGGCAGATGCGGGTCAGTGTGCAGTGCCTGCAACATTTACTGTAACAGTAAATCCAGTTATAACTCCGGCGTTTAGTTTCGGTAGCTCACTTACAATTTGTAATGGTGGTGTAGTTCCAACTTTACCAACAACATCATCAAATGCGATCACCGGGTCATGGAGTCCAACTATAGTTAGTAATACAAGTTCAGGTGTGTATACATTCACACCGAATCCTGGTCAGTGTGCAGCATCGGCAACATTTACAGTAACTGTAAACCCGATCCTTACACCGGCATTTAGTTTCGGTACTTCAATTACAATTTGTGCGGGTAACGCCGTTCCAACTTTACCAACTACATCTACCAACGGTGTTGTCGGTGTTTGGAGTCCATCTACAGTTGATAATCAAAATTCCGGCACTTATACATTTACACCGAATGCAGGTCAATGTGCAATAACTGCATCATTTAGTGTCACAGTAAATCCGAATGTTACTCCAACATTCAGCATTGGCAGTGCACTTTCAATTTGTACGGGCGGATCTGTTCCAGTGTTACCAACTGTCTCAAATAATGGAATAAATGGAACATGGAACCCTGCAGTTGTTAGTAGCCAAACATCCGGTACTTATACATTTACTCCTGCTACAGGCCAGGGGCCATGTATCGCAACAGTAGTATATACAGTAACAGTTAATCCAATCGTTACACCAGCATTTAATTTTGGAAATCTATCTATATGTATTGGCGCATCATTACCAGTTTTACCTGCTACTTCACAAAATGGTATCAGCGGAACATGGAGTCCTGCCGTGATCGATAATCAAAATTCAGGCAGCTATACTTTTACACCTAACGCAGGACAGTGTGCAAACCCTTTAACAATAAATGTAACTGTTAATTCAGTTCCAACTGTTGTTGTAAGAGCTGATACTACACTGAATGATGGTGACATGATGCCCGCGACATTCTTTGCAGGCACACCTGCCGGTATAAACTATAAATGGACAAATTCAAATCCCAATATTGGGTTGACAGAATTTGGTGTTAACAGTGTTCCTTCTTTCATAGCACTTAATAAAGGAAATGATCCGATCGTTGCGAATATTTCAGTCGTACCACTTAATGGTGGTTGCGAAGGCACGGCACGTAATTATAAAATAACAGTCAAGCCTCTTGATAAGGATGTATTTGTTCCGAATGTATTCTCACCAAATGGTGATGGCAAGAATGATAAACTATTTGCTTACGGCAACTATGTTGACAAACTGGAGATGCGAATATTCAATCAGTGGGGCGAGCAGATAATACTTATCAATAGCCTTAACCAGGGTTGGGATGGTACACATCGTGGCAAACCACAACCGGTTGGGGTATATGTGTATGTGTTAAAAGCGATAATGACCGATGGAAGAACAATTAATATGAAGGGATCAATAACTCTCTTACGTTAATGAATAAACTGAAAAACTAAAGCGATGAAACTTTTTAAATGTCTTGCGTTCTGTTTTATGTTAGTAGCCGCTAATAAGGTGTCGGCGCAAACAGATCCGCATTTTACGCAGAACTACACTTATCCAATGTATATCAATCCTGCTATGACGGGTAGTAGTGACGGTGACTACAGGGCTTCTGCGATCTACCGTGGACAATGGGGAAGTATAACCAATCCATACCGCACTGCCGGTTTTTCTTTTGATACAAGAACCAACAAAAATCTTGCATTAGGAGGAAGTCTCCTTAATCAATCTGCAGGCGATGCCGGGTTTAATTATTTTAATGCAGCTGCTTCAATTGCATATACTGGTGTTAAGTTTGGTATCAATGATGAACATAGAATGGTATTTGCTATGCAGTTTGGAGTTTTGAATCGCAGAGTTGATCAAACAAAATTTAAATGGGGCGAACAATGGAACCCCATCACTGGTTATAATTCCAACAACCCAACATCAGAAAATTTTGCAGCTACTTCGTCCACGACATTAGACATTGGCGCAGGGATGATGTATTATGATGCCAGTCCTGATAAAAAAGCAAATGCGTTTGGAGGTTTTTCAGTTTATCACTTAAATAAACCTAAAGATCCTATCATTACCAATCAAAGCACGGCTCTTAATACAATTCCGATGCGTTACGTTGTACATGGCGGAGTAAGTTTCAATATCTCAGATCGTGCAAGGATAGTTCCACATGCTTTATACATGCACCAGGGTTCAGCAACTGAAGTTATGCTTGGAACCTATGTTCAGCTCAATGTTAATGAAGAAACTGACTTGATGGCCGGCGCCTATTACAGGTTCAATGATGCAATAGCTCCTTATGTCGGATTTGACTGGAAGAACTTTGTAGTGGGAGTAAGCTATGATGTTAATGCTTCAAAGTTGGGTGCAATGCAAAGAAATGTAAACAGCTTTGAGATAAGTTTCTCTTATATAAAAAGAAGCAAGAGTAAAAACGCTGTTGATTTTATTCCTTGTCCCCGGTTATAAAAAATAATTACAGCATTGAAAAGCCACATTTATATGAAAACTAATTTGTCAATACAACGATCATTATTTTTAATGATCATTTTCATCATCAGTTTACAAGCTACCAGCCAGGTTGATCAGCGTATAGCAATGGCTGATAAATATTATGATGCGGGTGACTATTTTACTGCGGCCGGCTTGTATGAGCAATTTTTAAATCCACCAAAGAAAGAGATACCAAAGGCAAACTTTCCATTGAATACAAGAAGATATGGACAGGGTGGTGGAGGCAGCATAAATAAGTACGATGTTATTTATAAGCAAGCTGAAAGTTACAGGTTGGCTAATTATTGGCAGGAAGCAGCAGAAAAGTATAAAGAATGTTTTGAAAAAGATTTTACAAAATATTCAGATGCGTTTTACTGGTATGCGGTCTGTCAGCGCAGTCTTGGGAAATATGGCGCTACTGAGGAATATTTAAATCGCTATCTAAGAACAACTGCAGCAAACGATCAACGTAAAGAGCAAGCAGAAAAAGAACTGCAGACAATTCAATTTATAAAAAAGCAGTTGGCCAGACCTGATTCAGTTTTGTTCCAGGTAAAAAAGAACAATACTTCATTTGGAAAGGAGAAAGGCATATTCGCACTTACAGCTGTAAATAATGATCAGTTCATATTTACCAGTACAGTAACTGATGCGGTGATCAACAAAGAAGAAAGTTCAAGGCATAGCCGTTTGTTTTATGCTGAGCTTAAGAATGGCATTTTAGAAAATGAAATGCCGGTCACAATACAAGGACTTGATTCTTCACTTAACCAGGGCGCAGCAAGTATCAGTGCGGATAAGAAAATTATTTATTTCACACAATGGAAAAAAGAGAATGGGAAAAATGTATCATCCATTTATTATTCAACAAGAGAAGGGAATGGATGGAGTAAACCTGTGTTGCTTTCTTCCATTAATAAAAAAGGATCCAGCAGTAAACAACCTTTTTGTTCTGCCGACGGAAAAGTTTTATTCTTTGCTTCTGATATGGAAGGTGGCTCAGGTGGTTTTGATATTTGGTATGCAAACATTCAAGCAGATGGTACAACCGGCGACCCAATTAATGCCGGTCAAATAAATACGAAAGAAGATGAGCAGGCGCCATTTTATCATAGCTCAAGTGGCAATCTTGTTTTTTCTTCAAACGGAATGCAGGGCATGGGTGGGTTTGACCTTTTTACTGCAAAGCAGAATGGAGATGTTTTTGAAAAACCTGAGAACATGGGACATCCTGTAAATTCATCAAGAGATGATATTTACTTCTATGCCTCTGAAAAAAATGAATTGCTTAAAAGTGCGATCATAGGTTCTGACCGTGGTTCTGAATGCTGCCTGGAAACTTATACGATCAATAAGGCACCAAAGAAAAAAATAATAACTGGTATTGTCAAAGATTGTAAAACCAATGAACCTTTAGCAGATGCACTAGTAACAATAAAAAATAAAGAAACCAAAACCGGGGCAGATGGCAAGTTTACATTTGAAATGAATGCAGATATAGAGAATTTTACTATTGTTAAAGATGATTACAACAGCAAAACTGAAAATGCAAATATTGAAAGTATCAATAGTGCAGATATGTTAGTTGATATTTATAATAATGCCTCCATTTGTATTGAGAAGCCTGTTGTTGAAGAAAAGAAACTTGTGATAAAAGTAGAAAACGTGGTCACACTTTATTTTGATTTTGATAAAAGCCTTATAAAAGACAGAGAAAAACAGGTACTTGATTCTATCTATAATGTGCTAATGGAAACTAATACAACGACTATACAGATATCTGGCTATACAGACGGACTCGGAACAGTAGAATATAATAATAAGCTTTCTGACAGGCGTGCCAAAGCCTGTGCTGATTATCTCATTAAGAAAGGTATTGACAAAGCAAGGATCAGCTTTGTATCATTTGGTAAATGCTGTCCTGTAGAAATGGAATTAATTAATGGGAGAGATAATCCGGATGGAAGGGTTAAGAACAGGAGAGCTTTAATAAATATTTCAAAAGAGGAATAACATAAAAGATTGCCTCCACAAATGTTTTGATTCAAGGTAGATAAGCAAGCCACACATAAGGGAGAATTTGACCATAAAGGTGGCCATTGGCCACCTTACCTTTTTTACCTGCTATTCATTTCTAAACCATAATCCGTTCTACTAAGGCCAATATCATTTAGTTTTCAACATTATTTTCAAACGGCATTATTATTGTCTTTCTTCATCACAAAGAATCAACTATGAGAACCTGATCATTTGCAATCACTCTGGGACGGGAAAATTTTTTTATACTGACCCAGTAGTTCTTCATATATACTCCATGATGAAAAAAACTGTCTTGCCTTAGGCGAGACAGTTTTTTTGATTTCTTTTCTATTGTTTCTTAGTTTGCATCTATGCAGGAATTTCTTGTACGCTATGCGACTAACGAGGACGCAGAATTAATAGCTGATCTGAGTAGAAGAACATTTCATGAAACCTTTGGCTATGTAAACACAAAGGAAAACATGGACAAATTCATGAATGAACAATTTACCCGTGAAAATTTGATCAATGAAGTAACAGAACCCGGTAATACTTTTTTACTTGCGTTTGATAATGATACACCAGTTGGGTATGTGAGAATGAGGGAAGGGAAAAAATTCCCGGCATTTGAAAATAAAGATTCAATAGAGATCGCAAGGATCTATTCGGTGAATAGTTATTTAGGCACAGGCGTTGGTCAGCAATTAATGCGACAGTGTGTTTTTATTGCCAAAGAATTAAAGAAAGAAATTATCTGGTTAGGTGTATGGGAGAAAAATCCACGGGCTATTGCATTTTATACAAGGTGGGGATTTGAAAAATTTAGCGAGCAGGATTTTCTTCTTGGCGATGATCTGCAAAAAGATTGGCTGTTGATGAAAAAACTT
The DNA here is from genome assembly GCA_005882975.1 of Bacteroidota bacterium. Taxonomy (GTDB): domain Bacteria; phylum Bacteroidota; class Bacteroidia; order Chitinophagales; family Chitinophagaceae; genus VBAS01. Next base: position 9,293 of record VBAS01000017.1, read on the forward strand.
TAAGCTTTTCGTATTTAATTTTAATGCTTTTATCTTTATAATTGTTATGCGTACACGGATCAAGATATGTTGTATTAGCAGTGTGAATGAGGCCAAACTTGCGATCGATCATGGCGCCGATGCGATCGGCCTGGTTGGAAAAATGCCAAGTGGGCCCGGCCCAATCCCTGACTGGCTGATCGCAGAAATAGTTAAAACAATTCATCCCCCGATCGCCTCATTTCTATTAACAAGTGAACAGTCTTCAGAAGAAATAATTTATCATGTAAAAAGAGTGGACACAAACACTGTTCAGATCGTTGATGAATTAACAACAGGGGCTTACTCTGATATCAGGACCGCATTGCCACATCTAAAAATTGTACAGGTCATTCATGTAACCGATGAACAAAGTATTGATGAAGCCGTTCGTATTTCACCAAATGTAGATGCATTATTACTTGACAGTGGTGATCCCAAAGCCAAACTAAAGACGTTAGGTGGTACGGGCAATGTGCATAATTGGAATCTCAGCAGGGAGATCGTAAAAGCGATTGACATTCCTGTATTTCTTGCGGGCGGATTACATGCAAACAATGTTCGCCAGGCTATTGAGACCGTCCGCCCTTTTGCAGTGGATATTTGCAGTGGCGTTCGAACTGAGGGGCATCTTGATCCTAATAAGCTTGATGCTTTTATTAAAGCGGTCCATTCCCTTTAGGTTATATTGACAGGCTCACTTATTTTTGCCCTTCAAAAATTTTTAAGGTTAATGGCAAGATCAATCGCATATCGTGAAGCACTTCGTGAAGCAATGACCGAGGAAATGAGGCGTGATGATAGAGTATTCCTGATGGGGGAAGAAGTGGCGGAGTATAATGGTGCTTATAAAGTGAGCCAGGGCATGCTGGCGGAGTTCGGTCCTAAAAGAGTTATTGATACTCCAATCTCTGAATTAGGTTTTACGGCAGTTGGTGTCGGTGCTGCGCAAAATGGTTTAAGGCCAATTGTGGAGTATATGACATGGAATTTCGCCGTACTAGCTTTGGATCAAATATTAAATACAGCTTCCAAAATGCTGGCAATGAGCGGGGGACAAGTTAATTGTCCAATCGTTTTCAGAGGTGGTGGTGGTTCAGCCGGTCAACTAGGGGCTCAACACTCGACGGCATTTGAAGCTTTATATGCAAATATTCCCGGCATTAAGGTTGTTTCGCCAAGTAACGGGTATGATGCAAAGGGATTGTTGAAACAGGCGATCCGCTATGAAGAAGATCCCGTAATGTTTATGGAAAGTGAAGTGATGTATGGTGATAAAAGCGAAGTGCCTGAAGAAGAATATTATATTGAATTAGGCAAAGCAGATGTAAAAAGGGCTGGACGGGATGTGACTATTGTTTCTTTCAATAAAATGATGAAAGTAGCATTAGGTGCTGCTGATGAGCTTGAAAAAGAAGGAATCAGTGCTGAAGTGATCGATCTTCGTACTATTCGTCCATTAGATTGGATGACCATACTTGAATCAGTGAAGAAAACAAACCGTTTAGTGATCGTAGAGGAACAGTGGCCGTTTGCTTCCATCTCATCTGAAATAACTTATACAATTCAAAAAGAAGGATTTGATTATTTAGATGCTCCAATTCGTCGCATAACTGCTGCAGATGCTCCTTTGCATTATGCGCCTAATCTCGTTGCAGCGGCTTTACCAGATGTATCACGTACAGTGAAACTGGTAAAAGATGTGATGTATATGAAAAAATAATGTTCCCGATCAATGAATTATCCTGCATTTTTTTACAAGAGTGCAGGATTTTTTATTTAAAAGTTATCACGATAGTGTTTATAAAAAATAGTTCAAATGTTATGCAACCGTTTGGCTTTTTATACGCATCTTCGCCTCGGTTTTTCATAGGATATTGGATTTTACAACGAGGCTGGGTTTCTACCCGGCCTCTATTTTTTTTGCGAGTCTCGCCAAAGGCGAGACGAAGCAATCTCCCCGATTGATTTACCATCGTTTTAAGCTCCCTTTGTCGAATTGCCATTCTGGTGTCTTTAAAGTAGATCATACCAGGGACTAATGTCAGGAGCATTATAGTTCTTTAAAATATGAATATCCTGTGCCGGCATATAGCCTTGAGATAAAAGAAATATTTTTTTACCCGTTTCATTTTTTGCCACCGCCATCACAGTAACCGCATGTCCCGGAAACCCACCATAAACAAATACATCACCTGGCTGAAGTGACCTGGTATCATTTACGTTCTTCAGTTGTTTTGACAAAGAATAAGTGCCGCAGTAATAAAATACAAA
>VBAS01000018.1 GCA_005882975.1 Bacteroidota bacterium
CAACCAGCTTGCCGACACGCCGGCTGAGAAAATTGCTTCAATTAAAGGAATTGGGGATAGCACAGCAAAGAAAATTGCTGAAATGCTTGAAACGGGCAAGCTTGGAGTTTTAAGCGAATACATTGAAAAAACACCACCAGGTATTATTGAAATGCTGAACATAAAAGGGATCGGTCCAAAAAAAATTCAAACCATTTGGAAAGAAATGGGAATTGAATCAGTTGGTGAGTTGTTGTATGCATGTAATGAAAATCGTTTAACTCTTTACAAAGGCTTTGGAGAAAAGACCCAAGCCAATGTGCAGGAGTCAATAGAATTTTATCAAAGTCAGCAAGGACATTTCTTATATGCTGAAGCGGAAGTTATATTTCCGCAGATTGACGGATACCTGAAAAAAATATTCACACCAGAAAAAGTTCATATTACCGGAGCTTACAGGAGACAGGCACTTACTATTGAAGAAATGGAATTCGTTGTTCTCGAAAATAACGAGGCAATAAAACCCAAGTTTCAAACAGCACAACCGCCTGAACTATTGGAAGAAAAAGAGAATACTATTTTATACAAGCTAAAAAATGGTTTAAAACTTCGAATGCATACGGGCCAGGGGAAGATGGATGAAAGATTATTCACAACTTCCTGTTCAGAAGATTTCCTTAAAGCTTTTAAAAGTTCTTTCCCATCTGTAAAATACTCAGGTAAAGAAGTTGGCGATGATTCAGTATTTACTCAGGCAAAAATTCCGGTGATCCCGGCATTCATGCGAGAAACAGCTACAATAATTGAAAAGGCAAAAAACAAGAAATTAGGAACGCTTATCCAGCCTGAAGATGTAAAGGCGATCATTCATAGTCATAGTAAATGGAGTGACGGAGACAATACCTTGGAACAAATGGCGGAAGAGTGCATAAAAAAAGGGCTTGAATATCTTGTTATTTCTGATCACTCAAAAGCGGCGGCTTATGCTAATGGACTTACAGAAGAAAGAATAAGGGAACAACACAGGCAGGTGGATCAATTAAATGAACAATACAAAACCCTGCCTACCGGCAGGCAGGCATTTAAAATTTTCAAAAGCATAGAATGTGATATTCTTGGCGATGGTTCGATGGATTATAACAATAATATTCTTTCGACGTTTGACCTGGTGATCGCATCCGTACACAGCAATTTGAAAATGTCGGAAGAAAAAGCGATGATGCGATTAATGAAAGCTATTGAAAATCCTTATACAACGATATTGGGACACATGACTGGCCGTTTATTGTTAAGTCGTAATGGCTATCCAGTTGATCATAAAAAGATAATTGATGCCTGTGCAGCCAATCATGTGGTCATTGAATTAAATGCCCATCCGCGTCGTCTTGATATTGACTGGAGATATATTGAATATGCAATTGATAAAGGCGTTTTGATCTCTATTGATCCGGATGCCCACTCACTTGATGGATACAATGATATAAGATATGGTGTACTCGCCGCTCAAAAGGCTGGGTTAACCAAGGAACAAAATCTTAGCAGTTTTACATTAAAAGAGTTTGAGAAATTTCTTACCGATAGAAAGAAGAAAAAAAAGATATAATACAGTTATTATGGAGAATATTAGGATCGCCACTGCTCAATTCGAAAACAAAAGCAATGACAAAGATCATAATCTCTCTATAATAGACAAACTATCAAAACAAGCAGCTATCCAGGGAGCTAAGGTGATCGCCTTTCACGAATGCTCAATTACTGGCTACACATTTGCACGTAATCTTTCAAGATCTCAAATGCTGGAGTTGGCTGAAATAATTCCTGGCGGTAAAAGCATTGATACGTTAATTCAAATAGCAGACAAAAATAATATTGCTGTGTTGGCTGGCTTATTTGAAAAAGATAAAGACGATAATTTATTCAAAGCTTATGTATGTGTGGATAAGCATGGCATAGTAGCAAAGCATCGAAAGCTACATCCTTTTATAAACCCACATTTACTTCCAGGTGATCAGTACACGGTTTTTGAATTTGAAGGATGGAAATGTGGCATACTGATCTGTTATGATAATAATGTGATAGAAAATGTAAGAGCTACAACTTTACTCGGCGCCAATATAATTTTCATGCCGCATGTAACTATGTGTACTCCTTCAACAAGACCGGGTGCAGGTTTTGTTGATCCTGATCTTTGGAAAGACAAAACAAAAAATGCTGTAAGGCTTCGCAAAGAATTTGATGGAATAAAAGGAAAAGAATGGTTAATGAAATGGTTGCCGGCAAGAGCCTATGATAATGGTGTGTATGTTGTCTTTTCAAACCCTATTGGAATGGATGATGATCAATTAAAAAATGGCTGTTCAATGATCATTGATCCATTTGGAGATGTGATCGTTGAATGTAGAAGTTTGGATGATGAATTTGTGATCGCTGAACTAACTTCTGAAAAATTAAAACAGGCAGGAGGTTTTAGATATACCCAGGCAAGAAGACCTGAACTTTATAAAGATATAATTGGCAAAAATCATGTTTCAGAATTAAAGATCAGCTGGCTTAACCCGAATAAAGATCAGATCTAATTAGCAACAGGCAGCTCAACATAAAACGTACTACCTTCTCCAGTTTTTGTTTCAAACCATATCTTACCACCAGCTTGCTCGGCTATTCCTTTACACATTGCAAGACCAAGCCCCGTTCCGGATGATTTAGTTGTAAAATTTGGAATGAATATTTTCGATTGCATTTCCTGAGGAATGCCTTCACCATTATCTCTTATACTAATTTGAATAACGCCATCGGTTCTTACCTCTTTTAATTCGATATTGCATTTTCCTTTACCATTACAAGCTTCAATAGCGTTTTGAATAAGGTTGGTAAAAAGACGGTTCATTTGTGTCTTGTCAGCCCTTACCATTACTTTACCCGGTACAGTCTGCAACTTTAATTCGCCTTCATGACCCGTTTTATACAAATTATCCAATGAACGGATCACTTCATTAATATCAAATGTTTCAATATTAGTATTACCAATATTTGCAAATTGTGAAAAGTCAAATGCAATTTTTGATAAATGATCGATCTGCTCAACCAGTGTCTTAGCCACTTTTCCCGTCAGCTCTTTTACATTCTCCGAATTATTATCAATTGACTTTTGAAGAAATTGTATGCTTAGCTTCATTGGTGTCAATGGATTTTTAATTTCATGCGCCACTTGCCTTGCCATTTCACGCCATGCTCCTTCTCTTTCACTTTTCTTTAAAGCATCAGCACTTACTTCCAGCTTCCTTACCATCTTATTGTATTCCCTTACAAGATCGCCTATTTCGTCATTTCTTTTCCAAACTATTTCTTCATTTGTTTGTCCAAGATTTACCTGTTGCATTTTTTCACTTATCAACAAGAAAGACCTGGTCACTCTATTTGTAATAAATAAAGCGATAACACCAGAAACAAGAAATATAAATGCATTGAGATTAATAATTGTGACAAGGAAGTTGGAGATCTCCTGCTTCAATTCCTGCTGCGATAGGAAATAAGGAATATTAATATAAGCATAAGTGACCCCATCACTACCTCTTAATGGAGCATAAATACTCATATAGCTAATATGCGCCAGTTTTTCCTGCTGTACATGCACAACACGATGTTCCCTGTTCAGGTAATAAAACGCCTCAGGGTGCATTTCTTTACTGATAAAACTTTCCCTATATACGACAGGTTGTGAAGTAACATGTAATGATCCGATCGTATCATATACATTTACGTCGACACCGTGAATTTCAGCAACATCATTTACCAGGTCCTGGATATCATCATTAGCAACAGAATCATAAATAGCAAGTTTATCATCCAATTGCAACCGGTCAACAAGTCTTTTTCCCATTTCATTCATCATTACTTCCATTGTTCTGCTTAATTTCTCCCTATTACCCTGCTGGTAACGAAGAATAAAGAATGAAATGGTTGATACACCAATGATCAAAAATGAAAGTATACTAATAAAAATTATTGTACTATGAATTTGCGTACGAATATTCCATTCTAGTATTCGTCGAACTTCTTTTACGTTTCCGCCCATACGTAACAATAAAAGAAGGAGATTGAAAAAAGCCACAAGGAAAAGGAACACGCAGAAAATGTAAGAGAATAAAGTAATCGCTTCCAGTGCATCAGCTTTTTTTCTTGCTACTACTATTATTTTATTCCCTTTGGCCTTGTACCAAAGTTCAGTATAGTTAGTCTTTACCCTTTTTTCAATAGTTTCCTTCGGAACGTCTTTTTGATCAAGCGAAGTTGGAAATGGATATTTATTTTTTGCGTCAACCGACAACCTGCGGTCAAAATATGTAGCCCATGAATAAATGCCACCTTTTTCAAAATCGGGATTTTCTGATCCCCTGAAAAGTTTTGCAACAAGTACCTCCTTGTCATACTCCTCAAGCTCAGATACTATAAATAAGTAACCAAGTATTTTTTGATTCTCATTCTTAATTGTACGTTCAAAAATATAAGTGTATTTATCAAATCCCTTTTCAACGTAATATAGCTCGCCTTCGGAAGGCTTGGCTTGCATGGTCAGGACCGTCTCAATTGTATTGTAACTTTCGGGGTCTTCATTGAAGAGCGATCTTTTGTCTGCGTCAAACAAATACAAATGGGATTTATAATTTATTGGGAAAGCGCCTTTATGCATAATACTATCTCTTAATAAAGCGGCCTGGTCAGGGTCTTTAAAACGATAAAAATTAGAGGCTAAAAAATCATTATCAAGCCACACAAATGCAACATTTAATTCTTTTGCACTTGTAGGATCTGTTCTCTCATCAATCTTATTGGCTATGTTGATCCGGTTCTGCCACTCTTTTTCACGGTTTGCATCAATGATGATCGCAGTGATAGAAACTGAAAAAATAAATATCCAGAACAAAGCACCAGCCATTGTCTGGCCCTGATTGCTGATCCCAAATTTATTGAGCCTCGATAACCATATGTAAATGATCAGCCAACCAAGTACAAAAATATAAAAGGGAAGTAACGGATCATTTACCTGGAATGTCAGGAATGTAAGACCAGCGATTGCAATTACAAGATAAACAGGATAAAAATTATTATCGAAAGCAATTGATAACAACGGAGTCATGATCCGCATAAAATAATAATACCCTACAGCCAAAATTGCCAGGGCAATGAAGCCAAATACGGTAAAAGGAGAAAGACTGAAAAAATTGATCACATCAAATGAAATAGTAGAATGAGCCGCAATGCTCCTGATAGTAAATGCGATAATAAAAGTTAGGGCGACTACAGACAAACTTGCAAAACTTCCGATCACCTTTCCAATTCTGCCCGCAGGCAAATTGTAAAATCCAGTTCGCTGTAGCTTATGCAAGGAGAATAAGATCAACCAACTGAAAAGACAAGCATTAATAAGAAGATCGCCTAACGATCTATGAATTTCACTCGAAGCATAATTCGAAGGATCAAATAATTCAAATTGACGCATGTTTACCGGGAATGGGAAAAAATAACTTATCAATCGCAATGAAAACAATACTATGAACAAAAAGATCAATCCCTTCCAAAACCCAAATCGTATTGCAGTTCTTTCAGCCATTAAATGAATATAGATCACCAACAGTATCATTGCAGCCAATCTCAGGTAAATAGAAATATTTTCTGATGGCTTATCAATACGACTTTTAGGAGAAACATAAAAAAGCGTTCTACCCGAATTACTTTTAATAGGATAGTCAGTTGTAATTCCGGATATCAAAATATTTGCGCTGGCATCATGTTCAAATTTGTCAGGCAAATCAGAAAAATAATGATACATGACGGGTACCATTCCGATCGTAATGATTGAATCGCCATTTTTTCCAGGTAAGGTTTTTTTAATGCATATATAAAACCCATTTCCTTTTTCAAGTTGCTTGAAATATGTGGTGTCGGGTAGTGTAAATATCTCGTCAGGCGGATAACTTCTTTGATTACTCCAGAATAATGGTCCTGTTGCCCAACTGGATTCTTTGAAAATAAACAAACCGGTTGTTTTGCGGGTCAATCGTTCTAACTCAGCTATCGTTTCTCCTTTATTTACTACCTTATTTATTAAAGAAGTATCACTTGAAAACTCTTCAAACTCTTTTTCCCTTGCGTGTATATAATTCTCAAGACTTTTGATCTCGGCGTTTAATGAATTGATCGGCGAGATCCTTGGGGTAAATAAAAAAGACAGCAAGTATAAACTAACTGCACCCAATAACCAACCGTGTGGTTTGGGAAGAATATGATTTAATTTTTTCAACTGCTCAGGTCCGTTTTTTTATACTATTCCAGATGGAATCCATTTCTGTAAGAGTCATATCTGCCAGGTCTTTTCCGCTTTGCGTGGCTTCCTTTTCCATTTGGGTAAACCGCCGGATAAACTTTTTATTGGTCACTTCCAGCGCATTTTCGGCATCAACTCGCAAAAATCGTGCATAATTGATCAAAGAAAATATTAGGTCGCCAAATTCTTCTTCTACTTTCCCATGCTCTATTGTTGAATCATCTTGATCTGTTGATTGCCAATCGGCAATTGCAGCCTTTAGCTCATCCATCTCCTCTTCCACTTTTTCCCAAACCTGGTCCTTATTTTCCCATTCAAACCCTACTTGTTTTGCTTTTTCCTGGAGTCGCATTGCTTTTACAGTCGCCGGCAGTGATCTTGGAACTCCGCTAAGAATAGAGTCTTTACCCTCTTTAAGTTTGAGTTTTTCCCAGTTTCTTTTTACATCTTCTTCATCATTAACTTTTACATCACCATAAATATGCGGATGTCTTGCGATCAGTTTCTCACTAATACCATTGATCACTTCTTCTAATGTAAATTTATTTTGTTCATCACCGATCTTTGAATAGAAAACAATATGCAATAACAAGTCGCCAAGCTCTTCCCTGATACCTTTCCAGTCTTCATCAGTAATGGCATCTGTCAATTCGTATGTTTCTTCTATGGTCATATGCCGCAAAGTTTGGATCGTTTGCTTTTTGTCCCAGGGACATTTTTCCCGCAGGCCATCCATTATAGAAACAAGTCTTAAAAATGATCCGGATAAATTTGACATGTTGAAATTTTAGATCTGGTAAAAAGTAATTGCTAAAAACAAAACAAACAATACCAGGAGTGAAATAAAGCAAAGGACATTAAAAATTATAAACTTTAGGATCGTTTTCCCCCAACGCTGCTTATAAAAATTTTTCATTGCCCTTAATGTATAAAAAAGTCCTGTTAATATTAAGACAGTTTGCACAATTCCTATTGCCGTCTAATCCAAAATAAAACAGCAGGAATAGAAAAGTAAAAACGTACAGGTGTATGAGAAAAACGCCATGATCGGCAAAGTAGTATTGTTTTCTATGACGTATATAAAGCAGCTTCAGGTATAAAGCATACAGAGGCAATGAAACAAATAAAAGATAAGGGATCGAATGAATAAATTTATTAATGATCTCGATCGCTATTTTTTGCTGATCACCATCATATTTTTCATTTAACCCAATAGTTCTTCTTGTAAAGATCTTTGACAAACCAGCATCTCGTTTATTTTTCGGCAAAGCGTTTTGAACAGAATCATACTCTTTCAAAGTTTTATAATTACTTACATTGCCTCCAAAATTAAAATTAAATCCACCCTTCTTGCTTTTTGACCTTATTAGTGAATCAGGTCTTTTGTGTTCTTCTGCTTCTTTATAGCCTAAAAGTCCAAGGCCTGTTATGATGTCCGCTGAATCTTTTTTTGTTTTTGCATTCTTAAAAGCTTCTTCTTTGATCGTGTCAAAACCCTTTTCCACTTTGGCTTTCTGATCTTTTATCAAAACTTCATCTTCAGAAACATGGAAGAGAGAAAAAAATACAAGAAAGAAAACAGCCGAAGTAAAAACATACATACGGACCGGATGCAAGTATTTCTTTCTGCGACCAAGCATATATTCTTTTGATAAAAAACCTGGTTTAAATAAAAGATCTTTCAATGTCACAAAAAAACTGCCATCGAAATGAGTGATGTCATAAAAAAAATGTGTGAACATGTGCCAGAAAGTCTCCTTTGGCTCTGTATTTTCTTGCCCACAGGCCTGGCAATATCGCCCTAGCACTGTGGCATTGCAATTAAGACAATTTGATTCTTTCCTCAATGGAGTATGACTCACCTTTAATTTTTCTTAAAAATAAACAAGAAACACTTAACAGCATTTCTTTTTCGTTATAGACAGTTTGAAGTACTTTTGAACTGAAATTCATTCCAATGAAAAAACTGGTTTTTTTGTTCTTGCTGTTATTTTATTTTGCAGCCCACTCCCAATATTATTATAAAGATATTATTGCAGCAGCCGATATTGCCCGGTTAATGAAAACATATACTACTAATAATATTTTAAAGGTCATTGCCAAAGGCGTTACACCCGAAGGCGGAGCTACTTCTGATTTTAGTGAAGTGGGCGAAATAAATGGAACAACTCTAAAGGTTACAACGAACAACAATAAAGCCATTGCCACATTAAAATACATTTTTAACGATCGTGGGCAATTGATCAGTTCTGTCGATTCAGCATTAAATGTTAAAAGCACCAGTACCTATGCTTATGATGCAAATGGCAAAATAATTTCTATCAGCAATTCTGCAACCGATGCTGATAGCAGTGGCGATTTTTCACAAACCGAGGTTCATCAATACATTTATAAAGATGGTAAGCTTGATAAAATGTGGCGTATCATCAATAAGAAAGATAGTCTTGAAGTAAGATTTGTAACAGATGAATATGGGAATGTAATTGAAGAGAGAAATTTCAGACGTGGGGTTTTAGCAGATCCTGTTTATTATTATTATGATGACAAAAACCGGCTTACTGATATTGTTCGTTTTAATTATAAAGCCAACCGGCTCTTGCCTGACTACCTGTTTGAATATGACGACAATGACAGGGTGATCCAGAAAATAACAACAACATCGGGTAATAATCTTGGCTACCTTACATGGCGCTATTTATTTGATGAAAAGGGCTTAAAGACAAAAGAGGCTTTATTTAACAAAGACAAGCAACTCCAGGGCAGAATTGACTACACCTACAACTGATTCGAACAATTGAATATTTTTCCTGATCTTTCTCAATGAAAATTGAGACAACTTTGTATTCTTTTACATCGTGGCAGAAACTAATCTCATATTAAAAAATTGGCTTCAACAAGAAAAAATTTTCAATACCAATCTTGTACTCAGTCGCAAAAGACCGACAAAGATCTCGGTTCATGATCTTCGTGTGTCAGTTAAAAAGATGCGAAGCTATTTACGTTTAAAAGAAGAACTAACAAAGGAAGAATGGAAAGGGTCGTTCTCAAAAATATCAGCATTATTCAAATCATTTGGGCGGCTGAGGGATTATGACATGTCGCTTATTCTCATAAGAAAATTGGAACGAAAGGAATTATTGTCTTTTATTTTCTTTAAAGAATACTTATCGGTCAACAGATCGCTTTCTCGAAAATGGGCCAAACAATATGCTTTAAAATTTAATGAGTATGAACCAGGTGTTTTTAATCAACAGTTTATTTCTCTCGCAGGTAGTAAAGAAGAAATTTCTGAAAAGATCGTTGAGTTATCTGCTTTGAAAATAAAAAAAGTAAAAACGCTGGCAAAGCATTTTCATAAAAATGCACATGAAATAAGAAAGCAACTGAAAGATCTGTATTACTGGTTAAAGATCTCCCCTAAAGACTTTGCCGAACGTTTTATTAATATGAAAGCCCTTGACAGAATATTAACTTACCTGGGCAATTGGCAGGATCATGTTATTCTCAAAAAAAAGATAAAGCAATACATACAAGATCTGCCGAAAAGAAATGAAGAGAAAGTAATGCTTAAAAATCTTGAAAAGAAATTAGTGCCCACACAGAAAGAAATATTGGACAGAGCGATTAAAAAGTGGGAAGAAATAAAAACCAAAAAAGCGACACAATTAGTCGCTTTAAGTGCCCCGGGTCCCGATTGAATCGGGGTACTGCCGGTTGCGGGTCATCCCGATATTAATCGGGACGGGTCTACCAATTACCTGCAATCAGCCATTCAAGATATTTTCGACTCTTTGTTTTTTAAACGAAGTTCTTCTCTTCTTGCTTCAAGTTCCGATTGAAATTCTTTTGTCGCTTTAATTTGATAGGGTACACAATTTCTTGTAGCCGTTACGTTACCAGCATTATGTCGTTCAAGCCTGGCATTAACATCCGAAGCATAACCAATATAATAACGGTTACATTTTTCAGAATACAATATATAAGTAGAATACATAAAAAGAAAAAGCGACTTACGTCGCTTTTAAGTGCCCCGGAACGGAGTTGAACCGTTACGACCGTTGCGGGTCACAGGATTTTAAGTCCTGCGTGTCTACCAGTTCCACCACCGGGGCGGTGGTATTATTTATTATCAAAAGAACTTTTTATTTTATGCCCCAAAGTTGAACTGTATGACTTGTGGTTCATCCCGATTTAATCGGGACGTGTCTACCAGTTCCACCACCGGGGCGGTGGTATTATTTATTATCAAAAGAACTTTTCTATTTTATTCCCTGAAAGTTGAACTGTAAGACTTACGAGTCATCCCGATTTAATCGGGACGGTCTACCAGTTCCACCACCGGGGCCTAATCACAATCAAAGAAAAAAAATCCACCAGCGAAGACTGATGGACTTATGAGCGGAAGACCGGGCTCGAACCGGCCACCCCGACCTTGGCAAGGTCGTGCTCTACCAAATGAGCTACTTCCGCTTGTATTAACCAAAAAAGAACTAAAGGGCTGCAAAAATAAGCAACGAGCCCTTTTGAAAAAAATTTTTGAACCCCTTATTTGTACTTGGGAGTGTATAAGGTGCTTTCCTGCACTTTCACTTCAGGTTTGTCAAAACGCTTACTATAAAGCATATAACAACCGCCTAAAACAAAAGCTACAATACAGGCCACCTGCAGGTAAAATAAAAATGCTGAGGATGATGTCCAATTATAAGAAAAGTCCCTGTCGTGCACTTTCTGGAGCTCCTCTTTGTATTCCTGCTGATAATTCATATCCGGTAATTTGTGGTGCAAAAATAAGCGTTCAATAATTAAATTGGGCTTATTTTATCAACTGAGAAAAATATTTTTTGCCTTTTACAAAATGTTCCCAAACGAGGTTTCCTTTATAAACACCGGCAGGTTTCCCCACTTTTTTTACAGGAAAAACACTTTGCTTTTGCCCAATCAATATCCATTTTAAAAAAGAAAAATGGGCTCTTAAGATCGAAAGAAAATAACCTCCATCGCCTACAAAAAGACCTTTCCAGGCCGAGACTGCATCAAGAAAAATACGGAAAGGTATCTTCCACCATTTTTGCGACCACGGAAGATTTTTATAAAGCATTATTTGATTGTTGCGAAAGTTGAGATATGTTTTAAGAGAATTTCCACGGGGCAATGTGCCACCTCCTACATGATAAACAACTGAAGAAGGACAACAATAGAGGTCATATCCTGCCAGTTGCATTCGCCAGCAAAGATCAATTTCTTCCTGGTGGGCAAAAAAGTATTCATCAAAGCCTTTCATCTCATGAAATACCTTACTGCGTATAACCATAGCAGCCCCCGTTACCCAAAAAACTTTTTCAGTTGTATCATACTGGCCATTGTCTCTTTCACATATATCAAATATCCTTCCTCTTGCGAACGGGTATCCAAAACTATCAAGCCAGCCGCCGGCGCCACCAGCATATTCAAATAAATTTTTATCCTTGTATGAAATCAATTTGGGTTGGCAGGCTGCATTCAATTTGTTTTGCTCAAGTAAATTAATAATCGGTATTAACCAGCCAGGTTGTACTTCTATATCCGAATTAATGATTGCATAATAATCTGCCTGCACTTGCAAAAGTGCCTGATTATATCCTTTTGCAAATCCCATGTTTTCATTGAAACGGATCAACCTGACTTGGGGAAATTGCTTTTCCAAAAAAGAAACTGATCCGTCTGCAGAACCATTATCTGCAACAATGATCTCTTTGTTTTCATAATCAGTAGCCAAAAGAGAAGGTAAAAACTTTTCAAGATAGTTTTGGCCATTCCAGTTAAGGATAACAATAGAAACTTTAGGTAAACTGCTCAATCGTTTGTAAAAAATTTGCTCAAAAATAAGGGATGCGGTTTATCCTTATTAAATTCGGAAAATGTTTCAGCAAATAATTAACTGGCGAACGCTCCTGGCGTTGATTGCCATCGGGATAGTTACCAGTACTATTTTTTACTCCAGGTATGTTGCCACCAAGATCGCCAAAGAAGAAAGAAGCCGTGTAATAGCTTTTGGAGAATCACTTAAAATGAAAGCAAAGTCAGATGATCCGGATATCATTGCTTTCACTAATCGAATTGCGGTAGAAAATGAGGATATACCTATTATTGAAACAGATGAACATAATGATCCCACCGGTATCTATGTAAATCTTGATTCTTTGACCGTAGTAAAAGATAGCGGCTATTTGCGAAAGATGGTTCAGCGTTTTGGAAAAATAAATGAACCCGTGAAAATTGACGTGACCAATCAAAAATATTTTTATGGCCAATCAAGATTGCAGGATGAAGTTCGATACTATCCTATCGTACAACTTATAATCGTTGGGTTATTCATTCTTATAACCCTTCTTGCATTAAGAAGCAGCTACAGGTCGGTACAAAACCAGGTATGGGCCGGTATGGCTAAGGAAACAGCTCATCAATTGGGCACACCGGTTTCATCCTTACAAGGCTGGGTTGAAATGCTGAAACAAAATCCTGACAATAGCAAGATCGTTCCTGAATTGGAAAAAGATGTAAGCAGGTTGCAATTGGTTAGTGATCGTTTTGGAAAGATCGGCAGCTCGCCACAATTAGAGAAACATAATATCACAAGCCAGGTAACATCGATGATGGATTATATGAAAAAAAGGGCGCCAGGGAAAGTGAGCTTTTCGATCAATACAAACAATGAAAAGAAAATTTTTGCAAACATCTCACCGCCATTGTTTGATTGGGTAATTGAAAATCTCTTGAAAAATTCTTTGGATGCGATGGAAGGGACTGGTGAAATAAAGATCAACATAGAAAACTTGCCTGATAAAGTAAATATTGATCTAAAAGATTCAGGCAAGGGCATACCCCTTGCCATGCAGCAAAAAGTTTTTAAACCCGGTTTTACCACGAAGAAAAGAGGTTGGGGACTCGGACTTAGCTTATCAAAGCGCATCATTGAGCAATACCATAAAGGAGAAATATTTATTAAAAATTCTGAGCCAGGAAAAGGAACTACATTCAGAATTGTATTGAAAAAGTAAACCACCTACATTTGCAGTCCTCAATGCCCGGGTGGCGAAATTGGTAGACGCACTACTTTGAGGTGGTAGCGTCCGAAAGGATGTGCTGGTTCGAATCCAGTCTCGGGCACAGATCAAAAGCTTTATCAAATGATAAAGCTTTTTTATTTAAATTAATTAACCATCTATTTCCCGCAATCGCTTGCATGAACTTTAGTTGATTTCATTCGATAATTTCATGACTAAATACGCCTTCATTCTAATGTTTAGAAAGATCCTTAACGAATTTGGTATTGAACCCAATGCTTCTGTCAAATCATTTGGCAGTGGCTTAATTAATAATACATGGCTTATCAACGAGAATGGAAATGAGTTCATACTTCAGCGTATCAATCAGCATGTTTTTAAAGATCCATTTGCTATTGCCACAAACATTCACCTTCTCTGTGATCATTTGAAGGAACAACATCCCGATTATTTATTTCCTTGCCCCCTAAAAACAATTACCGGTGATAACATGGCTTTTATTGAGAATGAAGGGTATTTCCGGATATTCGCTTTTATAAAAAACTCCCATACTGTTGATGTCGTTAGTTCTCCATCGCAGGCCTATGAAGCAGCTAAGCAATTTGGGCGGTTCACTAGTTTACTTTCAGAATTTCCGGTTGATAAACTAAAAATAACATTACCTGATTTTCACAATCTGTCATTAAGATATTCTCAATTTGAAACAGCAATAAAGAAAGGTAATCAGGAAAGATTTAAACAGTCTGCCGCAATGATCAGCTTTCTGAAAGATCAAAAGGAGATCGTATCAATAAGCGGGCAGATCAGCAATAACCCTGATTTCAAAAAAAGAGTTACACATCATGATTCAAAAATAAACAATGTGCTTTTTGATGATAACAATAAAGGTCTTTGTGTGGTCGATCTTGACACCGTAATGCCCGGCTATTTTATCAGTGATTTCGGTGATATGATGCGAACTTATCTTTCCCCAGTCAGCGAAGAAGAAAAAGATCTTTCTAAAATTGAAATAAGAGAAGAATATTTTAAAGCAATTGCGCAAGGTTATTTGAGTGAAATGGGAAATGAGCTGACACCAGTTGAAAAAAAATATTTGGTTTATGCGGGAAAATTCATGGTTTATATGCAAGCCCTTCGCTTTTTAACTGATTACCTTAATAACGATATTTATTATGGGTCAAAATATGAAGGTCAAAATTTTGTAAGAGCCAATAACCAGGTTTGTTTACTCAAAAAGATCATTGAAAAAGAAAAATTACTGCAGGATATAATTAATATTTAAACAGTAAGCAGACTGCAGCCGCGAAGATCGCTTCCATCCATTCGTCCCAATACTTCAAAGCTTTGATCTGGATACAATTTACCTACATCATCTGTTGCGATAAAAGAACAGCTATGGACGTTCGCAAGATCGATAATGTTAATGGCACCTGCTATAGTTCGGAGTTCAGAGTTCGGAGTTAGGAGTCTTTGACTACCGACCCGATTCCCGACTCCAGGCTCAGAACTCCAGACTGACAAAGGATCTTCATCATCTCTTATTAGCACTTTCATCCATGGCGGGCACTGAAACCTTCCTTCTTTTTTTGCATAGGCCTGCGATAACAATTCTGTCATCCCATATTCTGAATGAATTTCTGTTTGCCCAAATGCTTTCTTTAACTGATCATGCACTTCCATTCTTGTTAATTCTTCTCTCCTTCCTTTCATTCCACCTGTTTCCATGATGATCGTATTCGCTAATGGGATAGAGAACTTTTCTGCAAAATCCAGTAATGCATAGGTCACACCGATCAACAACGTTTTTTGATTCGCTCTTTCAAGTGATAATAAAGTTTCCTTCAACTTTTCAAGATTATACAAATAAAAACCACTTTGAGGATGGCGGCTTTGTTTTATTAGACTATCAACCATATAAACCAATGATGAATTTCCTTTTTCCAAATATGAAGGCAATAGTCCAAGTACACACCATTGCGGATCGCCGTAAATATTTTTAAAAGCCCGGGTAAAACTTTGGGTATAAAAAGACATGTCTTTTACATGATGCTGGCTGTTTATTGTTTGCGTAGTCCCACTGCTTTTAAAAATTACTTCTGCATTAAACTTTCCAGTTTTTATTTCGTCTGTTTTAAAAAAGCTTATCGGCAGAAAAGGTATTTTTTCAATTTCATCCACAGTTGACGGACTTATTCCAAGTGCATTTACATAGGAGTTGTAAACTTTGTTGTCCTCATATTGAAAATGAAAAATATCCAATGCAAGCTGCCTGAAACGGCTTTCGGTCACTGAAAATATTTTATCATGCCATTCACTATTCATTATAGGCTGGTATCAGGTTAAATCTTAAATTTGTTACAATTAAACTCACAAAATGAAAACCAGGATTTGGCTTGCTATGATCATTGTTGTTGGAATGATCGCCTGTGGCAAAGATAAGTTCCAGACCATACCTCAGTTAACATTGAGATCAAAGAGTCCTGAAGTAGTGCCTGTAAATGGCACGTTGCGGTTAAATGTTGAATACACCGATAAAGAGGGCGATGTGAGTGATTCACTTTTTATTGTTAGACAAAGATTGAATGTGCGGGGACCAGTACAGCTTGTACCAAGCCCTTATGATGTTCCCGATTTCCCTCATACCGATAAAGGTGAATTTGAAATATCACTCGCATACCAGGTCAATCTTATTTTTGGTTTGCCGCCGCTTCGTATTCCCGGCAGTAACCCGGTAAGAAATGAAATTGATACATTGAGGTTAAAGATCGTGGCAAAGGACAAAGCCGGAAATAAAAGTGATACTCTTGTTGTTAATAATATTTATGTAACCCGTTGACAGGTTGAATAGCTCCTTCAAAAAAATTCTCGACTTTTTTTTATTTACCAGCTTGTTTGTTTCATGCTGTGCCGTAATAATGGTATACCAAACATACTCTCTTATTATTGGCAGGCCAGTTGATCCCTGGTTTATCGCATTCGTTTTCTTTTCCACTGTTTGTAGTTATAATTTTCATTGGGCATTAACGCCTAATTCAATTGCACCATCGCAGCGTTTGCAATGGGATGAAAAACATAAAAGCTACCATTTACTTTTATCAATAGCAGGTCTTACAGGTGCGGCAATAAGCTTTCTCTTTATTAAAAAACATTGGTTTTTTATTGGGGTGGCGGCTGTACTTACATTCTTATATTCAGCTCCCAAGATCTCATTCGCTCCATTTCAATGGTTGAAAAAGATCGCAATAGGCAAAACTATTTTTCTTGCAATGGCATGGACCTATGTAACGGCTGTTCTTCCAATTTTAATAGAAGGGAGTGTTGCGACGGATAAAGCGATCATCTTTTGTACCGGGCAATTTTTCTTGATTTATGCTATTTGTATCCTGTTTGATTTTCGCGACCGGGATTATGACAAAAGGGAAGGCATCCGCAGCATGATCACTTACTTTAATGAACGGGGGATTGATATTCTCTTTGCAATTTCCATTATTGCTTTTTTTGTATCATGCATTTTATTGAACCAAACAGGCATGCAATGGATCAATATTGGGTTATTGCTCATTCCTGCATTGCTCCTTATTACGATCTATAAACATTCAAAAAGAAATTTTTCTGACTACCTGTATTATTTTGTACTTGACGGACTAATGATGTTCTCTGGCCTATTATTGTGGCTAATGAACAGGTTTTAGCTACTTTTGAACTTTATAAAAATTATTCTATGGCAAAAGCTTCTTCTAAAAAATCAAGATCAATTTTAACGGATAACTCTTTTTCATTTTTTAAAAATTATATCAACAATGCATCACCTGTCGGGTTTGAAACAAGTGGGCAAAAATTGTGGCTGGAGTATTTAAAGCCATACATTGACACAAGTTTTACAGACCCATATGGCACTGCTGTCGGAGTGGTGAATCCAAATGCGGATTTTAAAGTTGTTATTGAAGGACATGCTGATGAAATAAGCTGGTTTGTTAATTATGTTAATCCCGAAGGTCTTTTGTATCTAAAACGCAATGGCGGTGTTGATGTACAGATCGCCCCGGCGCAACGTGTATTTATCCATGGAAAAAAAGGGCCGGTGAAAGCAGTTTTCGGGTGGCCTGCGATCCATACAAGATTAAGTAACCCGGATCATAAGGAACCGCAGCCGAAACTTGATAATGTTTTTCTTGATTGCGGTGCAAGAAATAAAAAGGAAGTGGAACAACTCGGTATTCATATTGGTGCTGTAGTTACTTACCAGGACGGCTTCGATGAAGTCGCAAACAATTATTATATCGGTCGTGCATTTGATAATCGTGTTGGCGGTTTTATGATCGCTGAAGTGACAAGACTTTTAAAAGAAAATAATAAAAAATTACCATACAGCTTGTACGTGGTAAATGCAGTGCAGGAAGAGATCGGTTTACGTGGTGCTGAAATGATTGCTCGCAGAATAAAACCAAATATTGCAATTGTGACCGATGTAACTCATGATACAACCACACCAATGATCAGTAAACATGTAGAAGGGGAAATTGCTTGTGGTAAAGGACCATCATTGGCTTACGCCCCCGCTATTCATAACAAACTTTTAAAGTTCGTTGAAGATATCGCAACAAAGAAAAATATACCCGTGCAGTGGAGAGCATTAAGCAGAAGCACAGGCACAGATACAGATTCTTTCGCTTATTCAAATGATGGCTGCCCGTCTGTATTAATATCTATCCCGTTGAGGTATATGCATACAACGGTTGAAATGATCCACCGGGATGATATAGAAAATACGATCAGGCTGATGTATGAAACATTGCTTGGTCTTACACCAAAAACAAATCTGAATTATTTTTAAGTATGCATTTTTACATCTTATATATTGATCCCGGTAGTGGAAGTTATCTTATACAGGTTATTATTGCGGCAGTACTGGGGGTGGCAGTTTACTTCAAAAATATAAGGATGAAGATCAAATCCTTCTTTACAAGAAAAAACAAGGATGACGTTCCACCAAAAGAGAACTAATGGCTGATCACATACGACATCCAGCTTCTTACAAAGATCCATCAGGTTTTATTTTTCAAGCCTCAGGAAAATTTTACAGGCAGATAAATAAAATATATGCTGAACATTACGACCTGTTAACAAGATCAGGTCTTTCCTCATTTCTACAAGAAAAAAAACTATTGCTTCCTCATGAAGAAGTGGCTGAAAATATATTGCATTCCAATGACTGGTATCTTACGTTGTTGCCTGAACAGATCCAATTCACCAGCTATCCGTATGAATGGTGTTTTGAACAAATGAAAGATGCTGCGCTATTGACGCTTGAAATTGTAAAACATTCCATTGACAAAGGAATGATCTTAAAAGACGCTACTCCTTATAACGTGCAGTTCTTACAAGGGAAACCTGTTTTTATTGATACTTTATCTTTTGAAAAATATGATCCCTCACTTCCGTGGATAGCATACCGTCAATTTTGTGAATCTTTCTTATTTCCTCTTTTACTTTCTCATTATCATAAAACAAGTATTCAACCATACCTGAGCAGTTATCCAAATGGAGTGCCTGTAAATATTACAGCTAAACTTTTACCATGGAAAAGCAGGCTGAATGCTGGCATATGGCTGCATGTTTTTCTCCAAAACAAGCTGAGTAAGAAAACTAAAAAGACAGTACCAACAAATTCATTTAGTAAGAATAAACTGTTCAACCTTATTTCACATCTCGAAGGTATTATCAGAGATCTGAACAACACAGATAAAACAGAATTGAGCAATTATTATTCGGGATCAATATCAAGCAAGGAATACCTGGGCAAAAAAGAAGATATCATCACAAACCTTCTTCAAAGACTGGAGTGGAAAAAATTACTTGACCTTGGTGCTAACGAAGGTTTCTTCTCTCAACTTGCGGCTTCAAAAAATTTTGATGTACTAGCAATTGATAAAGATGATCAATGCATTAATACCTTATATAAAAAGTTAAAGAAGGAAAATATTACAAACGTTCTTCCTCTCTGCATGGATCTAATGAACCCCTCTCCTGCTTCAGGGTTTGCCAATAATGAAAGAGCCTCATTCGGAGAAAGAATTCATACCGATGCAGTGATGGCCCTCGCACTTATCCATCATTTTGCAATAGGATATAATTTACCATTATACAAAATAGCAGATTACTTCTCTAAGTTTTCAAAACAATTGATCATTGAATTTGTTCCGAAAGAAGATGAAAAAGTGCAGTTACTTCTTCAGAATAAAAAGGATATTTATCCAGAATACACCTCCCAACATTTTGAAAATGTTTTCCGGCAAAAATTTGCCATTACAGAAAAAGTGCAAGTGCCCGGGAGCAGCCGCATAATTTACCTGATGAAAAGTATAAATTGAAATACGAAATAGCTTGACCAAATAGCTGTATCTATTCGTCTGGTTTCTTAGCACAATCAAAAACTATATTGTACGCCACATCTTTGAGGTATAAAATTTTTTCATCTATACCAAAATAGCTGACCCTTTCCTGGATAAGTTTAATGAACCAACTTTCAACTTCTGTTTGCGGACAAACTGATAAAGTTGTATCAGATAAGGCTGTATCGGAAATTATAAACTTTATGGTGGGGCCTTTAATTATATACCTGCCTGAAAATTTATTGCACCCAACAACAGCAGAGAAAAGAGTATCACCATAAAACTCAACGTAAGCTGCGGTCAAAGAATCCGGAACAGCCTTTGCCTGTCTTCTCATCACATTGATCGTCCACTTGCCTTTGAATTTGGGACTAAGATCCGGCATGATGTACCCGATTTCCGTTTCGTAATACACAACAGAATCCTTACGCAGGCTGTCTCCAACAGTTTCAAATATTTTCGGACCCCTTTGCTCAGGCAGGTTTTTTTTACTCTTTGATTTTTGCCCAATAGCAGTAGATTGAAAAACAAAAAGAGGTACAAGCAATATGATGAATATTAAACGCATTATAAATTATTAAAATTGACTGGTGGCCTTTCAAAGGAAGGAAACGTAAATTTATCTATTCTTTGCAGAATCACCACCCTATTCTTTCGCCAAATTTTCCAAGTCCAAAATGTTCATTTAATTGAAGGCTCAACCCTAATTGATCATAAGCGGTATTATTCTGGTATTGTGTTCTTGCATACCGAACCTGTATCTTTTTTACGACCAGCCCCACTCCCATCGAAAAACCATTTAATCCGTTTGTTGTATTAGCAATATTCAATTCTTGCCGCAAGAGATGATTATAACCAATAGTTATTTCAATTTGCGGTACGGGGAAAACCTGTGCCGCAAAAACAAAATGCCTGAAAACTTTATCCAACGTAAAATTGCTTTCATTCTCTACACCATTGTTCTCATTGTTAAACACAGTGTCATTATAACGAATGTCAAATTGATGTAAATGATGAGCAGTAAATGAAAAAGCCAATGGTGCTTTTTTTAATTTTTTTGTAATTCCAAACTGCAGATCAAATGGTAACTCTTCTGCTTCAGTGCCTGCATATTTTTTTAATTGATAACCCATATTCTTTGCAACTAATGAAACTGAAACAAGGTTCGCAGTATCGGTGAATAAAACGCCAAAATCCATCGCAATACCATTTGATCTGTAAATACCATAATTAGAAGAAATGAATTTGAAACTTGTCCCATAATTCCATTTTTGCAAATAGCTGCGGGATACCGATACCTGCATCACCCAATCAGTTGGTTTCATTGCACCAAGAATATTACCCATAGCATCCGTTTGTGAAATTTTTCCATAATCAAAATAGCTAAGGCCCCACCCAAAATTTGTTTTTAATTTTTCATGCCTGTAGCCAAATGATAAATGATAAGTATTTATACCAGCATAAAAGTTATTGAAAACAGCATTCATTTGTGTATGCATTTCCTTTTTAAGAAGTGAAGGATTATTAAAAGCAAGACCAACATCATTCGATGTTACTGACACATTTACTCCACCTAAAGCGGTAAGTTGAGGTGTATGAGGAAGTTTTAAAAAATTAAATACTGAGCTGCCTCCGATTGTTTGTGCAAACAAAGATGAAGAAACAAGAACGGGTAATATTATTATGAGCAGACGCAAAGAGCTAAGTTGAGAAAACTTAAGCAGAGTTTAAAACCGTGTTTAAAAAAATTCCTCTCGCCTGAGGCAAGAGGAATTCATTTGTAAACCCTAAAACAACCAACATGGAGATAATATATACTCTAATAACAAAAAATGGCTATGAAGGTTGCCTCCACCTGGAAATATTTTTAATCTAAAGCTAGATCAAGAACCTGACTCATATTCTTTACATAACGAAATTTCACGCCTTTTATAAAATCAGGGTCGATCTCCTCAACATCTTTTTCATTTTGTGAGCAAACGATCACTTCTTTAATACCGGCACGTTTAGCGGCAAGCACTTTCTCTTTAATGCCCCCAACTGGCAACACTTGTCCGCGAAGTGTGATCTCGCCGGTCATGGCAAGAAATGGTTTTACTTTTTTACCTGTAAAAGCCGATGCAATCGAGGTCATCATTGTAATACCTGCGCTGGGACCATCCTTTGGCACGGCTCCTTCGGGAACATGTATATGTATATTTCTTTTATCAAAAAGTTTTTGATCGATGCCATATTTTTTTGCATTGGCTTGTAAATAACTCAGCGCCGTGCTTGCACTTTCTTTCATCACATTCCCAAGATTCCCGGTGATCTTTAATTCACCTTTCCCTTCACTAAGACTGGTTTCCATAAATAATATATCGCCGCCAACATAGGTCCACGCAAGACCAATTGCTACACCAGGAATATTTATTGACTTATACAGATCATTGCTATATTTTGGCTTACCAAGTATTCTTTCAACATCATTAGCTGAAATATTAGCTCTTACTTTTTCATTCAATGCAAGTTCTTTTGCCTGATTGCGCATTATGGATGCAATATGCCTGTCCAGTTCACGAACACCACTTTCTCTTGTATATTCCTGGATCATTTTTTCAATGATCTTATCATTGATGGTAAAATTGGTTGTCTTTAAACCGTGAGCTTCTTTTTGCTTTGGAATTAAATGGCGTTTGGCAATTTCCAATTTCTCCTCAACAGCATAACCACCAAGATCAATGATCTCAAGCCTGTCGCGTAATGCAGGTTGAATGTTTTGAAGGTTATTTGCTGTTGCAATGAAGAGTACTTTGCTCAGATCATATTCCAGCTCAAGATAATTATCATAGAAAGTGTTGTTTTGCTCCGGATCGAGCACTTCCAATAATGCAGAAGAAGGATCGCCGCGAAAATCATTTCCTACTTTATCTATCTCATCAAGTATCATTACAGGATTTGAGGTCTTTGCTTTGCGAATAGATTGCAAAATACGTCCGGGCATTGCGCCAATATATGTTTTGCGATGTCCTCTTATTTCACTTTCATCATGTAAACCGCCCAGACTTTGCCTTACGTATTTTCTGCCGATCGCATTCGCAATACTTTTTCCCAATGAAGTTTTACCGATGCCCGGAGGACCAACAAAACAAAGTATCGGGCTCTTCATATCGCCTTTCAATTTCAATACGGCGAGGTATTCAAGAATTCTTTCTTTAATCTTCTCCATACCATAATGATCATTGTCAAGCACCTTCTTTGCTTTTCTCAGATCATATTTATCGGCCGTGTATTCTTCCCAGGGAAGATCAAGCATTAAGTCAAGATGATTATACACTACAGAGTAATCCGGTGTTGTCGGATGCATCCTCTCCAACTTCTCAATTCCCTTCTGAAACATTTCTTTTGCTGCTGCTGTCCACTTTTTAGCATCAGCTTTTTTCTGCATCTCTTTTATTTCCCTGTCATTTGAATCACCGCCCAGCTCTTCTTTAATGCTCTTCATCTGTTGCTGCAAAAAATAATCCCGCTGCTGTTTCTCCAGTTCCGTTTTTGTTTTTGTAGTTACTTTATTTTTTAGTTCAGCAAATTGTAATTCACGTTGCAGCATCTTCATTAGTGTATCCGCTCTTTCACGAATATTATTTGTCTCAAGAAGCTTTTGTTTTTCATTTAACTCAGCGCTAAGATTGCTTGAAACGAAATGAATAAGAAAAGATGGATTTTCAATATTGCGTAAAATGATAGAAGCTTCGGCGGGAATGTTTGGTGATAGCTGGATAATTTCAGAGGCTGTTTCTTTTATATTAGAAACATAAGCCGCAAAGTCTTCATCCTTCGGTGACTCTTCCTCTTTTATAATTTCAATAGTCGCTTTAAAGTAAGGATCATCTGAAAGAATGCTTTTGATCTTAAAACGATTTCTACCTTGTATAATAACGGTAGTACCCCCGTCCGGCATTTTTATAAGCTTTACGATCCTTGCTACGGTTCCAATATTTTCTATATCAGGAATTCCTGGATCTTCTACGTTACTGTCTTTTTGTGCAACCACACCGATCAATTTGTCAGCCTTGTAAGCATCGTTTACAGCCTTAATGCTCTTATCCCGGCCAACAGTTATTGGAAGTACTACACCAGGGAAAAGAACAGTATTCCGAAGCGGAATAACAGGCAATTCATCCGGGATATCAGTCCCATCGCCGGTTTCACCATCACTTTCATTCAAAGGAATTATTGGTATAAAATCCATCTCATCTTCAGGACGCAGAAAAAAATTGGAATCTTTCATTAGTTAATCTTCGTTTTGACAACCTGACACAAAATTGGTCAAGGGGTTAAAATTACATACGGAATCTATAGTTGTCAAGTATTATACCACGGATTATCGTGAAATCGGCCAAAAAAAAATCCTCTCGCCTGAGGCGAGAGGATAGCTTCAAAAGATATATGAACTTAGAGAGATAATCCGACTGATAATTGTAATGCCTGGCTTTTCCATTTTTCTTTGTTATCGATGTCATTGATATTGGCAAGGCCAACAACATAACGTCCCGATAAATAAATTTTCGCTATTCTAACTTGTGCGCCACCGATCATTGAAAAATCGCCTTTCTTAAATGCATCACCACCATTTTGTAAAAAATTTCTGCTCTGATCCATTAAGATGCTGAATGCAGGACCGGCTTGTAAGTAAATAGGTCCGATCAATCTATAATTAAGTAAGATCGGGATAGTAAGATAATTGAGCTTTACATGAGCTTGTTCTGAGCTGAGTACATTTTCATAAACGGATTTGAAACTACTGTCGAGAGTTGTAGAATACTGGTTAAATAAAACTTCAGGTTGAAGAGTAAGTTTTTTGTCTCTTGTGAGACCGATCTCAGCAAACCCACCAACGTGGTAGTTATATCTAAACTCATCTTTAAAAGATTTTCCATCAACCTTAACAAGATTAGCGCCGGCTTTTGCGCCAATGTGGAATTGGGCCGATGCTGCCTGTACTGTAAACAAGGCAATGGCCATGATAGCAAGTTTTGTTTTCATGTAAGAAATTTTTGTTTGGTGTGTAAAACTTCAACTATAATGCCACCGGGAGTTTCAAGCTGTTAATAATCTTTAAAATACAATGCTTTAACTCTTCCTCTAAGTCTTTATTGTTTTCTATTTGGTAACAAAATGTAAAAGTCTCAGAATATCATTCCAAGATTAATGGAGAAAAGGGTACTGAAATTATCGGTATCGGTGGGGAAATAATAATCAAACACCAGCTGGGGCTGAACAAAGAATTTGCCAATAGAATATTCCGTTCTTAAAAACATAGTAAGTGAAAGCGGCTGAAACTTTAACTGGTCATCCAAAAAAACACTTTCAGAATTATATAAAACATTGGCGCCGGTACGTACAATGGTAGCATACGTATTTGCTGATTGATTGAACCCAAATTTTTGCGTACCGCTGATAAACGCAAGTTGAGGTGTGATACGTAAATGATCTTTATAAGAAAAAATATTAAGCCAATAGAAATCATGTCGCAACGATGCGATAATAGAAAAATCGGTAATCGATTCTTTTGAATTGATTCGGGTAATACCACGACGGCGTAAACGAAGATCCTGTATCAACTCTTCTCTTTCGACATAATCTGTACGATTACCCCATCCATAGCTAAGTGCAATTGATGGCCTGACCCACCACTTACGATAAGTGAAGTAAGCAAATAATTCATTTTGCAAAGGCGTTGTATAAAACGATAATGTATCTTTTGTAAAAAATCTTGTATAAGTAATACCAGTTGCGAGATCCCGGTTTTCCAGATAATCATATCCGGGGCTTACAGCTATTTGATAAAGATTTGGCTTGTTATTATCGGTAATAATATTACCTGTTGCATTTATACTTAACCCGGATTTATGATAGTAACCAAGAGTAGGTATGTATGTAAAATTTTTCCGCGTTTCAATTAGTGTAGTTGATTTGCTTGTATAATTAAAATAACCTCTGCCTGCTGCAAAACTTCCAATAAGATAACTATGAGGTAATAAAATAGAATCAAGAAAAGAATCCATGTCCTGTAACAAAAGATCATAGTCTATGGTTGAATCAACAGCCCAGTCCTCTACCTTTTGTTTCTTCTTCGTGGTATCAGAAGAGGATTTTTGCGAAAACATAGTTACGCTTAGAAAAAATAAAGGGAGTATGATGATGTGGTGTTTCAACATACGGCAGTGGTGTCCGCTAATTTTTATTTGGCCAAATAAATTCAAAAGCTGTGACTTATAAATACTTAGATAGTTTAAAACTACTTATCAGACTTAAAAACGCCGGGCATGGCTGCTTTATTTAGTTTTTAAACTTAATTATTCATCAAATCAGCTCGATCACGGTAATTTCTGGTAAAATACCTACACGGCCGGGGTAGGCCAGGAAACCGAATCCTCTGTTGATGTATAACTGCTGATTGCCTTCCCTGTAATGGCCCGCCCACTGTTTATAAACATATTGGACAGGACTCCATTTAAAACCAGGTATTTCTATGCCAAATTGAAAGCCATGAGTATGGCCGGAAAGCATAAGGTCAATATCAGCGTATTTCTTTGTCACCTCAGCATCCCAATGTGAAGGATCGTGACTCATCAAAATTTTGAAATGTGATCCTTCAACTCCCTGGTAGGCTTTTGCCATATTACCGTAACTATGAAAACCTCTTTTACCACTAATATTCTGAACGCCGATCAAAGAGATCTTCTCACCGTTTCGTTCAAGCTGAGTATTTTCATCAAGCATCAATTGCCAGCCCAATTCTTTATGGATTTGCTTAAGGCGGTCAAGATTTGCGATCTTTTCGTGCGGCGAATCCCATTTTGTATAATCACCATAATCGTGATTTCCCAAAATTGAATAAACACCCATCGGTGCTTTTACCTCTTTAAAAATATTTATGTAATCATCCATTTCATCACTGCGGTTATTTACAAGGTCGCCAGTAAAAAGAATAAGATCAGCCTTCTCCTTTAAAATTTTTTCCACACCTTTTTTCACCGCATGTTTATCAGTAAAACTCCCGGAATGAATGTCTGATATATGTACAATTTTTAATCCTTTAAATGATGCAGGTAATTTTTCAAAAGCAAGCTGCATCCGACGAAGCTGGTAACGGTATTTATTTCCAAACCCATAAATAAGCGATCCGAATAAACCGCCTCCAACTAACATTCCCGTCCAACTAAGAAAAAGCGAACGTGAGATCTTTTCACCAGCCTGGTAACCTTCGCCTTCTGTATTTGAAAAAAAAACTTTACCGGCAAGCCACTGTACTCCGCGACGAATATCATCCACAACAAAAATTGACGATGCTACCAGCTTTGCAAAAAACAAACCAGCGATCATTGCAAATAAAGTGTTCTTTAAAATTTTGCTCTCAAAATTCAAATAGGGCAATAATAACAACAGCACAATAGCGCTGATGGAAATAACCCAATAAGAAATAAATATGATAAGTCTTGCTTTTGAACTTGCAGTTTGAGTGATAGTTTTCAAAGCCTGGAAAAAATAAAAATCAAGCAAAACCATAAAGCCGATAAGTACCCACCAAAAGACAGAGTTTCTCATAGTGCTCAAAATTAGTATAATTACAATAGTCGTTGCAATCCGTTCTTCACTCACAAAACTTACATTTGCCCGAATCTCAAACTTTAAATATGAAGTTTACTTACTACGGCCATTCCTGCTTCATGGTAGAAACATCAGGAAAAAAGATCTTGTTCGATCCATTCATTTCGTATAATGACCTGGCGAAGGGAATTAATATTTACTCGATCAAACCAGATTTTATTCTTTTGTCACACGGCCATAGTGATCATATCGCAGATTGCATTGCCATTGCAGAAAATTCTCAAGCCAGGGTTGTTTGTAATTGGGAAATTCATGAATGGCTCAATCATCGTGGTATTAAGCATACACACCCGATGAATACGGGAGGTAAGTGGGATTTTGGTGAGTTTAGTGTAAAATGTACGGCGGCCCAACATTCAAGCGGAATGCCAGATGGCAGTTATGGGGGAAACCCAATGGGTTTCATTGTGACTAGTAATGAAGGAAACTTTTACTACAGTGGAGATACAGCTCTTATGACCGACATGACATTGATACCAAAATGGGCAAAACTAAATTTTGCCGTTTTACCGATCGGCGACAATTTTACCATGGACGCTTCGGATGCTGCAGAATGTGCCGGTATGATCAATTGTATAAAAGTGATTGGCGTACATTATGACACTTTTGGCTACATTAAGATCGATCATGAAAAAGCTAAAAAAACGTTTGCAGATAAAGGAGCCGAGTTGTTATTAATGAATATTGGAGAAACAATTACAATTTAATTAAGCATGGGAAGAATTATTGGTGTAGCAAATCAAAAAGGTGGAGTTGGAAAAACCACATCAGCCATTAACCTGGCTGCCAGTCTTGCCGTACTTGAATTTAGAACATTGCTGGTTGATGCCGATCCGCAGGCCAACAGCACAACCGGCGTTGGCTTTGATCTGCATAATGTAACCCAAAGTTTATATGATTGTATGGTAAATGAAGCATCTGCAAAAGATGTTTTATTAAAAACAGAAATTCCAAATCTTGACCTGATCCCTTCACATATTGACCTGGTAGGTGCAGAAATTGAAATGATAAATTATCCTAACAGGGAGCTGGTTTTAAAAAATATTCTTGATCCTATTAAAGATGATTATGAATTTATAGTTGTTGATTGCTCTCCCTCTCTTGGTTTAATAACAGTAAATGCATTAACCGCTTCTGATTCTGTTATCATTCCCGTGCAATGCGAATTCTTTGCATTGGAAGGCTTAGGCAAATTACTTAACACAATTAAGATCGTGCAAAGCAGGCTAAATACGAATCTTGAGATCGAAGGAATTTTAATGACAATGTATGATGGGCGTCTTCGTCTTTGTAACCAGGTCGTAAGTGAAGTAAGAAAGCATTTTGAAGACATTGTTTTTAATACCATCATTCACCGAAATTCAAAATTAAGTGAAGCACCAAGTGTAGGCAAACCTGTTGTTTTATATGATGCCAATAGCAAAGGTTCTGTAAACTATCTTAACCTCGCCAAAGAAATTCTGCAGAAGAACAACATG
>VBAS01000344.1:0-7516 GCA_005882975.1 Bacteroidota bacterium
AAGGAAAAATAATTTATGTAGGAAAGGCGATCAATATCCGCAGCCGCGTTAACAGTCATTTCAGCAATAACTCTGAAACAAGACAAAAGCAAAATTTTATCACCCATATTCATTCCATCAGTTTTAAAACCTGCGCCACAGAACTGATGGCAAGCATTCTTGAATCAGTTGAAATAAAAAAATACTGGCCAAAGTTTAATTACTCACAGAAACATTGGGAAGATGTTTTTGGTGTTTATACATATGAGGACAGGAATGGTTTTTTTCGCCTCATCATTGAAAAGAATAAAAAAAACCGCAAACCGGTTCAAAGCTTTCACAATTTAACGGAAGGCTATAGTTGGTTGAGAACTGTTATTGAAGAATATGAACTGTGCCCAAAATTATGTTTTTTAGAAAAAGGAAATGGCGAATGCATGGGTGTTAGCACCAAAAAATGTAAAGGAGCATGTATAAAAAAAGAAACTCCCTCTTCTTATAACAAACGGGTGAGAAAAGCAATTACTGAAAAGAGTGACGAATCTTCTTATGCAATCGTTGACAAAGGACTTGAGGAAACTGAACTATCATGCATACTCGTTGACAACGGAAAATTTTTCGGCATGGGCTATTTACCATCCGAATACAAATTATCAAACATTGATGATATAAAAGGTTATTTGATCTCTTACAGAGGCAATAATTATATTCGCAATCTCCTCACTGGCCATAAAGAAAAATTTCCTTCTGCTATTGTCGATCTTACAGGAATAACCCATAAAAAACAGGAACATAATACTTGAACTTATAAGCTATATTTGCTTCCCAAATTTTTTCCTATGCTAAGAATTTTTTGTTTGAATGTATTCGTACTCATTTCAATTACTCTTTTTTCTCAGAATACAAAAAAGGTTCCCGTTAATTCTCAAAAACCACCTGTCGTAAAACCAGTAGCACCAAAAATACTTAAGGACCTGCGGGATTCGGCCAGTTACACGGCAGGTATTCATATTGTAAACAAATATCGTTCGCAAAACATTTATAATTTTAACAGTGCAGTTGTTGGAAAGTGTATAAATGATCTGCAATCCGGCAAACCTCAACTTATCAGTAACACTGATGCGGATAATGCAGTATTGTCGTATCAAAACAAATTGACGACAAACTCAAACACAACTACGACTTCATCGACAACAAGTACTTCATTAAATGATGCAAGAGATTCAGCAAGCTATGCTGCCGGTATATATCTTATTAATTTCTTTCGTGACTTTGATATCACCAATTTCAACCCTGACATTGTCGCAAGGGCCATCAATGATCTGCAAAGCCAAAAAAAACCATTACTAACTGATAGCCTGGCAAACATGGTTGCTATGCGTTATCAATACAGACTACAGGAAGTAAAAAACAAAAGCACAATTGATGCGGGTAAAAAGTTTCTTGCTGAAAATAAAAAAAGACCAGGGGTAAAAGTCACGCCAAGTGGTTTGCAATACGAGATCATTACTGTAGGAACAGGAAAAATACCGACGAAAAAAGATAAAGTATCTTGTAACTATACCGGAGCTTATATTGATGGTACCGAATTTAATAATTCCTATAAAATGGGCGGCCCAATTTCTTTTGCCGTCACTGGTGTGATAAGAGGCTGGACCGAAGCTCTGCAAATGATGCCTGTCGGTTCAAAATGGAAACTCTATGTTCCTTATACATTAGCCTATGGCCCCGGACAATATCAAACAATACCCGGCGGATCTACATTGGTATTTGAAATAGATCTTCTTGCTATTGAAAATAATTGATCAATTTGGGTTATCACCCGCAACGAAATTCATGATCTTCTTTTATAAAGTTTTGTATTCACGGAAATAAAAAGGGGTGGCTCGAAGACCACCCCCGCCGTTGGTTAAAACATGTAGTCTTAACGTTTTTTCACTACTATTTTTTCCACAGTTTGTTCTCCAGTATCTGTATCAATTATCCGTAGTGTATAGAACCCCGCTGTCAGATTATCTATTTGAATATTATTATTAGCAACGCCTTTCCATTGTTTCATCACACGACCATTCATATCCATTAAAGACACATCACGAATAGTATTTACATCTGCAAACACCACGTTTACTTTGCCATCATTGCTTGGGTTTGGATACACTATGGTTTTACCTTTTTGACTTCCTGCTCTTACTGCACGTATTGGGCTATAAGCATGTTTGCCATCAATATCGACTTGTCTCAAACGATATTGCGTTATTCCTTTTGCATTATTGATATCAGAATATTCATAATCGAGAAGAGAGTTGCTGTTACCATGCATTGCTTTAGTAGAAACGAATCCTAATGTTTGCCAAACATTATTACCCATGTTTCGTTCAATATAAAATCCCCTGCTGTTTTCTTCTGTTGCAGTTTCCCATTTCAAAAGAACAGTTGAATTATTCCGTGCCGCTGTGAACGATCTTAATGACACTGGCAATGTAAAAGTCGTAGCACATCCTGGTTCAATAATGGAAGAGCTTATGACATTGGTAAACTCCCTTGCTGTAACATCCACATAGAGTCCCCACTGATCAAACGGTTCGGTACAACAGAAGAGCCCTGGCAGATTCGTTAAGCCCGTAGTGAAGGTACCAGGTGTTAGCACAACCGTATCGGAAGTAAATAAAAGAGAATCGTCCCCGTTTGGCTCTCTTATACCATCAAGGTCATCAGCATACAGTCTGAATACTACATGAAAAGGTGTTGATGCTGCTGAGATAAGCGATAAGTCATACTGGAATGGAAGTGAGGTACAGGATTTTTGAAGTGAAACAGTCACTTCTCCGAATGATTGACTTTGCCCGCAAATATAACATTGCGCTTTAGGATCAGGTGCATTTGAGTTAGAACCCCAGATATCAGTTTTAATACTTATTGGGGTACCGCATGGAGTGTTTAAGATCACTTTTAAGTTAGTGATTGAAAATTGCAGTGTGTCGGAATTACCTAATCTTGTTACTGTAGCGGTTACATCGGGAGAATTTAATGGAGAATTCAAAACAACACTGTGATCATGCGGATACACAGTCGCAAAATTTGCTGTAACATCCACAGGCACATTGGGAGCAAATGTGAGCTCGTTAAGTCCTACGAAACCCATATCATTAAATGATTTGCCTGGTTCATCAATTGCAGTTCCTAATTGGGCATGGGTACCCGGGTTTACTGCGGGTGTGCTTCCGGAACAATCAAATATGGGGGGATTAGGATAATCCTGGCTCAGCCATGAATGAAAAAAAAGATTTTTAAATCCAGAGTTGGTAACGATCTCAAACTTCACACTAACTGTGTACTGGCATTTATTAGGTCCTAACGGAACTATGTCTGTAGAAAATGCCCTTGCAAGATTCGGAAACCGGAGATCACATTGTGCATTAATATTTTTAGATGATATGAACGCACAGATAAATAGAGGTACTAGTTTAAATAATGAATAAATATTATAACGAGCAAAGAAAATTGCCCGGATCAATGCATAGGAATAATTGTTACAACCGCATGTGCAAAAACCTATCCATTATCCGTGCAAACATGTTTCATGTTTTGACCGAATCGTTTTTACTTATTTCATTGATTAAACTGTGGAAAAATGATAATCGGTTTTTAAAAAGTGGGGAATATTTTAAACACAAAAAAGTGAGAACTACTTTTTTAAAATGAAACGTGTTCCTACTATTTCATCTTTGATTCGTTAAAATAAAAAAGGGGTGGCACGAAAGCCACCCCCGCCGTTGGTTAAAACCTTGAAGCTTTAACGATCTTTATTTACAATAATAAATTGATCCCGATTAACGATCCATAAAACGTAATGATCAGTTGCAACTTTTATTGTAAAATATTATTCATTGATGTTTTTTATTTTCTGCCACTGATCAATCTCATTTCGTAATGCGTTTCAAGCCGCATCATTTACCAGCATGACAATTAATTTGCCATCCTTATCTGACAGAGAAAAAATTTTTTTGATTATTGAAGTTGAATAAACTGTTGCCACGAATGTTTGGCAACCTTTGGAGAAGAATTATTTTATAAAAAAAGGGGTGGCTCGAAGACCACCCCCGCCGTTGGTTAAAACCTTGAGCTTTAACGCTTGTTTACAATGAATTTCTCTACTACCTGTTCACCTGTTTCTGTATTCACAATTCGTACAGTGTAGAATCCTGCATTGAGGTTATCAATATGGATGTTATTATTCGTAACGCCTTTCCATTGTTTTAAAGTTTTGCCGCTTACATCCATCAAAGACACATCTCTCATCGTATTCGCACCCTCAAAGACAATATTTACTTTACCATCACCACTTGGGTTAGGATAAATGATCGTGTTGCTCTTTTGACCTTCGCCGCGTACTGAACGTATCAAGCTGTAGGCCTGTTTGCCATCAATATCCACTTGTCTCAAACGATATTGTGAAATTCCTTTTGTGGATGTATTGCTATTGCCATTTGTTGCTTGTGAAGCAACAAAACTTATTTGTTGCCATGCACCGTTTGAAAGCATACGTTCTACATAGAAACCTTTATTGTTGGTTTCTATCTCAGTTACCCATTTCAGATCAACATTCGATTTATTACGATTCGCATCAAATGAACTTAATTTAATTGGTAATGTAGCACACTCGTTTATAATAATCGGGCTTGATAAATCATTTGTGAACTCCGTGATATCAACGACCACAAAAAGCCCTTGACCTGCATAAGGCATGATACAACACCATGGACTAATTGGCGTTATGTCGCCAGAGGAGAAACCTTGGTTGGGAAGGATTGTAAGTGCTGCCGATGTATATATAAGTGGGTCGTCAGTACCTGGTTCCTCTTCAGCATCGCCATCATTCGCATATACTCTAAACGTAGCATGTAAAGTTTGGTCGGGCCCGTTATTAAGGGTGACATTAAACTTATTTTTATTATCAATATTTAAACAAGATTCTGTCATAGCAATGCTTGGATTATTAATAGTTTGTGAACGGCCACAAATATAACATTGCGCTGAAGGTGTGCCTGAATTGGAATTAGATCCCCAAATATCAGTCATCACGGCAAAAGGAACGCAACCGCCAGTTACTAAAACAGTAATATCGCTAACAACAAAATGCAACGTATGAGTAGCAGGTGTTTGATAAACCGTTGCGGTAACACCCACATAATTTAAGGCAACAGTGTTATCATTTGGATAACTAGTAGCAATTTGTGCTGTAACATTTGTTGGAAGTGCGGGATTAGTTGAAATAGTTACGTTATTAAGGCCAATAAATCCGAAATCCATAAATGATTTCCCCGGTTCATTTAACGTAGTACCTAACCTGCTGGCCACAGGAGGATTTGCTGTTCCGTTTTTTGAACAATCAAACGAGCCAGCACCATAGTCAGTACCTGCTTTCCAGGAATGGAAAAACAGAAATTTAAATCCAGAGTTTGTAACGATGTCAAAAGAGGCGTTGAACTTGTACTGACAATCGGTCCCACTCGGGGTAGGCCCCCCGGTTTTTGTAATTACAACATTGGAAATTGCTAGGTCACATGCTCCCGTTCCCTGTGCCTTTGCAGTATTCATACTTGCAAAAGCGCAGATAACAATTAAGAAAAGTAAAATCTTTTTCATGCTTCAAGGTTTTGTGGGTCGTTTTATTGACCCGTTTTTAAATAAATAGTTTTTACAGTTAACGAATACTACCCTTCGGCTCTATTTTTCAGGATAGCGTATATGATGAGTTATTTCATCCACAAATAAATGTGGTGATCCATCAGGAATTTGGTCTCGCCCCAGGCGAGATGGCATTCAGAATAGGAAGGGACTTAACATGCCTTCGGCAGACATGGCTTGGATAGCTCAATAGATAATTGGTACTGATAGTTCAGAAGTATTGGAAAGACGGTGTGCTTTAACGGCTATTGCAAAATACTATATGCAATCAGACAGTAACGCTCAATCGAACTGGATTTTTTTAACCAACGGCTTTTTAAATAGGAGAGTGAAATTTCGGGGAGATTGATTGTACTCAATCGAGACGCTAAAGTAAACAAGGTTTTCAGAAATACAAATACTCTTGCCAATTTTCTTTAAAAAAATAATCATGCTCAATCATCAGAACTGGGGTCGTGGCTTTAAAAAATAGTAACACCCTGCGTTTATGCTCATGCTGTTATGATCTGTTTTGCCAGCTTTGCCACTTTCTGGATGGTCTCTTTAGCCGTCATATTCGTATTATCCACTAAAATGGCATCATCCGCTTTACGAAGCGGACTTTCTTCCCGGTTGCTGTCAATATAATCTCTCATTTCAAGATTCGCTTTGATCTCTTCTATTGTAATGTTGGGATTTTTCTCAAAAAGCTCTTTAAATCTGCGTTCCACCCGTACCGCATTATCTGCTGTCAGGAATATCTTAAGCTCCGCTTTGGGAAAAACTACCGTCCCAATATCACGGCCATCCATTATTAAACCTTTCTTTTTACCCATTAATTGCTGTTGCTCAACAGCAAATTTTCTTACTTCTTTAATAGCAGCAACATCACTGACCTTTTCTGCAACAACGAGGTCACGAATAACGTATTCTACGTTTTCTTCATTGAGATGCATTTCGCTTTGCTCGCTTTTTTCATTATATATAAATTCAAGGGAAATCTCTTTTAAAGCTTTTTTTACTTCAGCTTTATCGGTCCAGTCAACATGATTGCGTAAAAAATAAAGTGTAATAGCCCGGTACATAGCGCCACTATCAACATATAAATATCCAAACTCCTTTGCCAGTTCCTTTGCCAATGTGCTTTTACCACAACTACTCCATCCGTCAATTGCTATGATGATCTTTTTGCTCATGTATTTGCAAAAATAAAGAAGCTGTTGTAAAGCGTTGTATTAATAAGTAATGCAGGTGGTCATCAGCGAAACACGAATAATTTAAATTTTAGATTGCTTCGGCCTTCTGAACTAAAGTTGGTATTTATCTCATGAAACGGCCTGGCAATGACGAACATTCCGAGGAAATGTTGAGGTATTCTTTGGCGATGCAGGCATCCCGTCATCGCGAGGCCGTCAAATCAAGCTCTATTACATTAATAAGTAACCAGGCCGAAGCAATCTCAAGGATCGGCGATTAAGCTCTATTCAGAAAATCTCACATCAAAAAGGTTTTTTCGCTTCCTGGAATTTTACGCCTTCAAACTTCGGTGTCAGCTTCATGTTATAAAAAATAAATGAATAAATATCAGCCGTAGTTTCCAATCCTTTTCTCAAATTACTTGCTCCATGCCCGGAGTTTACATCTATTCTGATCAATAAGGGATTATTGCCTTTATATTTTTTCTGCAAAGTAGCAGCATACTTAAATGAATGTGCTGGCACTACCCTGTCGTCGTGATCTGCTGTCGTGATCAGAGTTGCAGGATAATTTACGCCTTCTTTAATATTATGGATCGGTGAATAAGCGTAAAGGTTTTTAAAATCACTTGCATTATCGCTGCTTCCATATTCAGCAATCCAGTTCCACCCGA
>VBAS01000344.1:7549-8041 GCA_005882975.1 Bacteroidota bacterium
ACTTTACACAGATCAGGACGCTGATTGATAACAGCGCCAACCAATAATCCTCCATTAGATCCACCTTGTAATGCGAGATAATCTTTTGATGTATATTTTTCGGCGATCAAATATTCTCCTGCCGCAATAAAATCATCAAACACCGTTTGCTTTTTTAACCGCATCCCGGCCTCGTGCCATTTTTCACCATATTCACTTCCGCCTCTCAGGTTCGCTATACAAAAAATCCCTCCCTGCTCAAGCCACGCAATTCTTGTTGAAGAAAAAGCCGGATTGCTGCTGATATTAAATCCACCATAGCCATAAAGTATCGTTGGATTCATACCATTCTTTTTTGTTCCTTTTTTATATACAATGAACATAGGCACTTTTGTTCCATCTTTGCTGGGATAAAAAACTTGTTCCATTGTATATTCTTCCGGGTTAAATTTCACTTCAGGTTTTCTGAAAATGGTACTCTTTCCGCTGGCAATATCATAGCGATAAATGGTT
>VBAS01000019.1 GCA_005882975.1 Bacteroidota bacterium
ATCAGCATCTTCTTCCATAATTCTCTGCAGCAACAACTGATTTTTTATTTCACGCAAAGGCGTTAAGGAGCAGAGCTGCAAAGAGTTTTCTTAGCGTGTTACTAATCTTTGTGTCTTTGCGTGAAGAAAAGAAAATGAATTAACTTTCTGTACAAGAACTTGCAGAAAACAGAAGGTTGTCAAAATAGAAAATATGGAACCACAACTCGAAAAACTCAGGGAAGTACAAAAAGAAGCGTGGAATAAATCTTCTGCCGGATGGAAAAAATGGGATGACATAAATATGAAGTTCCTGAAGCCGATGAGTGACGAAATGATAAAAATGCTGAGTTTGAAAGATGATGATATAGTACTGGATGTGGCAACAGGTACCGGGGAGCCGGGACTGACCATAGCTTCAATTTTGAAAAATGGAAAAGTTACAGCCACTGATCTTTCAGAAAAAATGCTTGCAGTTGCTGAAGAAAATGCTCAGAAACGAGGCATTAAAAATTTTGAAACAATTTGTTGTGATGTCTCAGCGCTTCCTTTCGTGAATGACACATTTACCGCCATCACTTGCCGGTTGGGCTTTCAATTATTTCCGGATATGAATTTTGCTTTGAGTGAAATGATCCGTGTTTTAAAACCAGGATGTCGTATCGTTGCTTCGGTTTGGAACATTCCTCAAAAAAATCCATGGGTTTCAACATCCATGCAAACAATGATCACAATGCTGCAATTAACACCGCCTGCACCAGGTGCACCGGGAATATATCGCTGCTCACAGCCTGGTTTAATGACTGAACTTTTTGCAAATGCCGAATTAAAAAACATTCAGCAGAAAGAAGTTGAAAGTAACCTGCAATTTGAAAATAGTACAACCTATTGGAGTTTCATAACTGAAGTGGCATCGCCTGTTGCATTCTTTAAGGCAGACCAGGCGCTACAACAGCAAATAAAACAGACAGTGCTTGACAAAGTGAGTCAAAAAAATTATAATGGCAACATTGCATTGGAGTCGAATGCAATTGTTATATGTGGTGAAAAATGAGAAGTGGAGTATGCCAAAGCCCCGGTTCGTGTCTCACGAACCGGAATTGTTAACTTTAGCTTTGGTTTGTAGTTACGCCGCTTTTAATCGAAGAAGCAAAAAAGAATTATGACTTCTCTTCCGCAAAAATTATTAATAAAGGCCGGCAAAAAATGGCTTATTTACAATGCCCCGAAAGAGTATTTTAAATCCCTGGAACAACTTCCACCAGATGCTACTTATACAACGATCCCAAAAGGAGATTTTGACGGAATACAACTGTTTGCAAAAAATAAAGCCGAATTATCTTCATCACTGAAGATAATTGCACCCTTGCTAAAACCCGATACAATATTTTGGGTCACGTACCCCAAAAGAAATTCAGGAATTAAAAGCGATATGAAAATGGGAGACTGGAATGAAATGATCGCATACAAATTAAAAGGCGTGTCTTCCATCTCTGTTTCTGAAAAGTGGGCCGGTTCGCGATTCAGACCCGAAGGCCAGTCTAAACAATCGGGTACGGGAAAGGATGAGATCAGGAAAAGTTATTATGCTGCTTATATCGACGTAGATACTAAATCGATCACTCTGCCAGTTTATATCAAACGCCTCCTCAAGAGCACACCGAAAGCATCCAATGCATTCCAGAAATTGTCGTACTCCAACAAAAAAGAATATTTGCTTTGGATATTTACTGCAAAGCAGGAAAAAACACGCAATGAACGGTTGGCTGGCTTCATTAAAAAACTTGTTGAAGGAAAAAATAACCCGTATGAAAAATAACACTTCAACCTGAGCAGCAACAACTGCAAATGTGAAATGCATTTATGTACACCTTCTAATTGGAAATCATTAACTTTCTGTACAAGAACTTGCGTAAAGCAGAATGTTATCGGCAATCGCCTGGCGAGAGTTATAGGATCAAGCAACAATTAAACTCTTTTATGAAACAACGTTCAACAATATTTCTTCAGGTAGTCATCGTGCTTATTGGCATCCTGGCACTAGTCCTCTTGATCCGGTTTCCTTTGACAGAGGGGAGAGCTACAAACTTAGGTCTGTTCAGCATTTACGCTGATC
This sequence comes from Bacteroidota bacterium, assembly GCA_005882975.1. Classification (GTDB taxonomy): domain Bacteria; phylum Bacteroidota; class Bacteroidia; order Chitinophagales; family Chitinophagaceae; genus VBAS01. The sequence goes on from VBAS01000019.1 coordinate 2,096, forward strand.
CGTTCATCTTGTATGGCTATGCGGCGTCTATCCCATTTTTTATTGCGCTGTATAAAGCGTTCAAATTACTTGGATATATCGGACAAAACAAAGCATTCTCACTAAACTCGGTGAGGACTTTAAGAAGTATAAAATATTGCACAATCGTACTGAGTGTCTTAATTGTGATGGCGGGATTATACATAAGGATATTTCATCATAAAGATGACGACCCTGCGGGTTTTCTTGCCATATGTATTGTAACTACTTTTGTTTCTATCGTAGTTGCAACTGCCGCGGCAGTGTTTGAAAAGGTCTTGCAAAATGGAGTAGATATAACTTCAGAGAATGAACAACTGTATGTGCAGTCAAAGAAATAATTGGGGAAATAAAATATGAAAAAGATCCACTTCATAGGAAAGCAGGTCCTGGTCTTAGTTTTTATTCTTTGCTGCAATAAAAACAGTTTTGCTCAATCAGCAGAGCAACCGGTTGTTGATCTACAAAAAGCGAAAATGATCGTTAGCAGTATCATCAAACACTTCGCAGAATATTATTTGATGGGAGATTCCGTAGCCTTAGCTGCCATGTACACAAAGGATGCATCGCTTGGCTCCGTAGAAGGCAAAGATATTCCCTCAGCGATTGGACGGATGATACGAAGTTCAATTAAGAATGATTCACGAAATATTATCTATAAAAGCACATCGATCTCGATCGATGGAGAATTCATTATAGAGGTCGGCATAGCCGAAGCAAAAGATGACCGGGGAAATCAAAAATGGATAAGCAAATACCTTGTGGTATATAAACAGGAAAATGGAGTCTGGAAGCTCTACCGTGACATTGGTTTGTAAAAACAATTTAAAGTCCATCACAAAAGCAATTAAATATGAAAGATGCACCTGGTATCATTAAAATTTTTCTCGGAGCGATAGCGACTTTCTTAATAGTATTTGGAATTCATTGGCTGGCAATTTTAGCGGGAGTTATTTTAGGTATTATTTACTTTGTAATTCCTAAAAGGATATAAATTAAAATGTTAATTGGTGTGCATCTTTCTGCTAGAATTCTCCGCAGCAACAACCGATTTTTTATTTCACGCAAAGGCGCTAAGAAACAAAGACGTAAAGATTAACCTGGCGCCTTGGGGTTTTCACTTTGCGTCCTGGCGTGAAAATTATTTCTTTCACAGTTCTTCGCAGCAACAATTCCTGCCTACCGGCAGGCAGGGAAAATGGATTAACTTTTGTATAGGAACGTAACAGAATGTTTGCGGTCTCTGACTTAAACTTTTTAAAGGCCACTAAATTGATATTAAAATAATTAACACAGAAAATAATTAGAAATGGAATTCAACCCAAACAACACTATTATTAAACTTTGTATTGAAGGAATGAACATGGAAGAGAAAGACAAACAAGAGGAAGCGAGCAAATTATTTCTTCAAGCCTGGAATGAAGCGACAAACGACTTTGAAAAATTTATTGCTGCTTATTATGTGGCCCGGCATCAGGAAAATACTTCCCACAAATTAAAATGGTTCGAAACATCTTTGCAGTTTGCATTAAAAATAAATGATGATTCTGTCACCAGTGCTTTTCCTTCTCTGTATTCAAACATTGCCAAATGCTACGAGGACTTAAATGATCATGGCAATGCAAAAAAGAATTATGAATTAGCAAATTTGTTCATGTGCAATCCGTCTGACAAAGGACCCTTTTATCATGGCACGAAAGCAGATCTGCAGATTGGCGATATGCTAACAGCAGGCCGCGAATCGAATTACAAATCAGAATTTATAATGAACCATATTTATTTCACGGCCCTCCATAATGGGGCAGGACTTGCTGCGGCATTAGCTAAAGGTGATGGACCGGAAAGAGTTTATATCGTTGAACCTACAGGTAACTTTGAAAATGACCCGAATGTTACAGACAAAAAATTTCCGGGTAATCCGACACGTTCATATCGTACACAATCACCATTAAAGATCATTGGTGAAGTAACAGATTGGGTAAGACAAACACCTGAGCAACTTCAAAAATGGCGTGAAAAGTTGGCCAATATAAAAGGAGATATAATTAATTAATATTTTTTTGGGTATCCAAAATTATTTTACCTGTTGTCCATCAAAAGCACATTAAATTTATGACCATCAGGATCCGCAAAGGCAAAGCCATAGTAACCTTTTTCGTCTCTTTGCACTTCTTTAAAAATAGTACCACCGGCGTTTTTAACCTTCGCTGCCCATTCTTTTACTTCTGTTTCTGTTTCTGCCGAAAGTGTAAATATAATTTCGCTGGTAGATCCGGATGTTAAAAAGTCATTTATCTGTGAATCCTTTTCAAAAAAATGAATCACAAATTTATCATCACCAAAAAGAAAGCTGGCCAGCTTAGGAAAGTTGTTTGTGTTATTGGGAGTAAAACCTAATTGTGTGTAGAAATCATTGGTGCGCTTTACATCTTGTACACTAAAGTTTGCCCATATTTTTTTTGCTTTCATGTTGTTGAATTTTGAATCAATTTACAGTAATCATACCAATATGATTTTATTTCACCCAAAGAGACTAACGAGCAAAGACGCAAAAGTTTTCGTGGCGCCTTAATGATCTTTGCGTCTTTTCGCGAAAAGTCTTTCTTTCATAGTTCTTCGCAACAACAACTGTAAAAGAATTAACTTCCGATTCACACAACCACCCACAATTATGGAAGTTCATCACCATGCCCACACATCCGGAAAAAAATGGACTCATTATTTCTGGGAATTCTTAATGTTATTCCTTGCTGTGTTTTGTGGTTTTTTGGCAGAAAACTACAGGGAAACGCTTGTGAATAAAGAAAAAGCACACCATTATATACAAAATATGGTGGCCGATCTGAAAGCTGATACCGCCGATGTTAATTTTTCTATTTACTATCAGCAGTTATGGTGCGATCACCTGGACAGTGCTTTGCAATTGCCTATTGATCGTCTCAAGGATATAAATACTCAGGACACTTTCTATTATCATTTCCTCCCGTTTTATTGCTGGATTCAAACCTTTATCCAAAACGATAATACGATCACACAATTGAAGACAGGAGGTTTTAATCTTATCAGAAATGAGAAAGTGGTGGACTCAATAAACCTGGTCTATAATTATTACAGAGGGGTAAAGTTTGCCACTGATTTTAATATTACCTGCTATTGGGATATTGCACGTAAAGCACAAGAAATAATGGATCTGCCAACGCCAGCAGCAACCATCGAAGAAAATATTCCAAAATATATTCTTCAAAACAAGGAGATCTTTTTTCAATATGATAAACCGCGGATACATCAGCTTTACAGTATGATCACCAATGCAAAAGGAAGCCTGGTGGCCACAATAGTAGGTGAAAAGCGATACAGAGAAAAAGCTGAAAGGTTGCTTAACTATCTTCAACAAGAATATCACCTGGACTGAAAAAGGGTTGACAATAAAAAACGAAAAGTAAAAGTATATGAAACAATATACCACATGGCTTAAAACAGCCGCTATCATGCAGCTCATCACTGCACTTATTCATGCCACAACACTTTTTGTTACCCTACCAACTAACAACGAAACGGAAAAGCAGTTACTTACCTTAATGGACACTTACAAGTTTGATTTAGGTGCAGGTTTTCATCGAACAATGGGTGAACTGTTACTGGCATTGAGTGCCTGCCTTTGCCTGGTTTGCTTATTGGGCAGTTTGTTAAACTGGTACCTGCTTCGGAAAAAAGTTGAGCCAGAAATTATGAAAGGAGTAATAAACATTAACCTGGTTGTTTTCGGAATTTTGTTTGGGCTAACGACAACGTTTGCTTTTTTGCTGCCTATTATCTTATCGGGATTGATTTTTTTATTTTTGATTTTTTCAAGACTTAGCATAAACCGAACATTAAAAGTGCAACCTAAAACATAAGGAAACGGATAAGAATACAACTTTAACATAGATCTTCTCTGCTACAAAAAAATGAATTAACTTCCTGAATCAACCACTTTTATTTATCAAAGAATACCACCATGCGAACCATTCTATTTTCAATTTTCCTTTTGACAGTTTTCCTGTGCTCGTGTATGCAAAGAAGTAATAGAGACAATGTATTATGGAATTATTCAGGTGCATTAACAGCCACATTTAAAAATGGTGAGAAAGCAACTTACGATCCTTTTGCAATGACCATGTTATTTAAAAAAATAAACGATAAATGGAAAGTCGTTTTCCTCCAGGAATCAACACAGGAACCTTCAGATACTACTAAACATTAATTGTATCATTGATTAGGTTGATAAGTAAAGTGATCCACAAATAAATGTGGATCGGGAAATTAAAATAACATGATCGATGCAATATAAACTGACCTTCGGCCGAAACGCACAAATAGTTCCTGCTATTATTCTTCCAGCGTTGGTCCTGCTCATTCCCCTGGTTTTGTTTTTGGAGTTTGCTGACCAGCAACTTGTACGATCAGAATGGATCCCCATAATTCTATCACTCGTTTATTTTTTCGCGGTTCTCTTTTTAACATTGCGATTGGTGAAGATTATTAATGGGTCGGTAGAAGTATCCCTTATAGATGATAGATTGCAGTTTTTATTTCCTAAAAAAAATTTTTTCCATCACACAGATTTCAATATTGCTTTCCAGGAGATCATTAATATCGGGGAAGACAATGATAAAGGGTTTGATTTTCTTTACTTTAAAACCAGGCATAAGGGTTTTAAAAATTTTCATATCACCGCTAAAGAAAATGATGATCAATTTATGGCATTCCGCGACCAGGTGTTAGGCAGGAAAGCGCTGTTTAATAGGTCCGTTCCGGCTGAGAGAATAATAACACAGAAGACCATTTACCAGAAATGGCCAATGAAAATATTAGCCTTTTTAATAGTTCTTTTCCTGTTGACCTTTCCATTTGTGTCTTTCTATATAGGGGCCAGTTGGATAAACAATCTCAAATATTGGGTGCTGATAATATTGGGAACGCCAATAGTAATGAAGGTCTGGTATCAAAATTTTATAAGGTGACAATAGCAAAGAGATCGTTTCCGGCCGATGTTCCAATATCAGCATCTTCTTCTATAGTTCTTCGCAGCAACAACGAGAAATTAATATCTTTCTAAACAAAACTTTCTCAAAATTATCTTTGATAAATAATAACTACTAAAATGGATAATCAAAGAGTATATAAAATGTCATTTGCAACTGTCTACCCGCTTTATATTAAAAAAGTGGAGAGAAAAGGACGCACAAAAGAAGAAGTGGATGCCATTATTTTTTGGCTCACTGGGTATAATAAAAAAACATTGCAGCAGCACATCGACAAGAAAACTGATTTTGAAACCTTTTTCGCCCAGGCACCGCAACTCAATCCAAATGTTTCAAAGATCACAGGTGTAATTTGTGGTTATCGTGTGGAAGAGATCGAAGACAAACTCATGCAAAAGGTTCGTTATTTAGATAAGCTGGTCGATGAATTGGCAAAAGGAAAGACCATGGAAAAGATCTTAAGGAAATAAGGATTAGATTAAGAGTATATCGCAAGCTTTTTTAACTTACATGGATGAAAACATTTTTTGTTGACTCATTTACTGACCAAAAATTTAAAGGCAATCCTGCTGCAGTTTGCTTAACAGAAACCGAACTGAGCAATACAACAATGCAGAATATTGCCACTGAAATAGGTTTTTCAGAAACTGCATTTATTAAAAAAATAAATGGCAATATTTATAGCATCAGGTTTTTTACTCCTAAAAAGGAAGTACCACTTTGCGGGCACGCAACACTGGCTTCTTCAAAAATTATATTTGATACTACAGGTATAGATGCTATAACTTTTATAAACTACGAGGATGTAGAACTAAAGACCAGGAAAGGAGATGATGGAAAGATCGTTATGCAGTTCCCTGTTTATGATACGGAAGAAATAGAAGTGCCAAAAGCCATGCTCGATGCGCTTGGCATAACTGCAACTGTTAATATTAGGTTCAGCCCAAAAAACAAGATCATCCTTATCGAGATCAATGATGCTGATATGTTAGCCAAACTATCTCCTGATTTTGCTGCATTAGTAAACTCTTATAATGATATCAACGGCGTATTGGTAACGGCAAGGTCGAGCAATGCTAATTTTGATTTTCATTATCGTTATTTCTGGCCATGGGCTGGTTCAAATGAAGACCCGGTAACCGGCGGTATTCAAACTTTCCTTACAAAGTATTGGGCAGGTAAACTCAATAAAAATGAATTCAAAGCTTTTCAATCATCTTTAAGAACAGGCATGATGAGCACTGAATTATTTCCTGACAAAGTATTGATCTATGGCGAAGCAGTTACAGTACTTGAAGGTGAGTTTAATATTGGGGAATAGCTTCTACAGCATCTTGCTTTCATAATTCTTCGCAGCTCACTTAATTTTGTAGTCAACAAAAAGAATAATATGTCAACCAACAGCGTAACACTTCACCGGGTTCTTACAACAACTCCCGAAAAGGTATATCGTGCCTTTACTGATGCCAATGCCATGGCATCCTGGCTTCCGCCTTATGGATTTGTATGTGTCGTTCATAACATGGATGCGAAAGTTGGCGGGAGTTACAAAATGTCTTTTATCAATTTTAATACTGGTAATGGACATTCTTTTGGCGGAAAATATTTAGAACTCAAATCAAATGAATTTATAAAATACACCGACAAATTTGATGATCCGAATTTGCCGGGAGAAATGATCACTTCAGTTTGGATCAAAAAAGTATCTGCAGGTACAGAACTTAAAGTAACTCAGGAAGGCATTCCCGCTATGATCCCGGCAGATATGTGTTATTTGGGATGGCAGGAGTCATTGGAAAAATTAAAAAAGTTAGTTGAACCAAATATTCCGGATATGTAAAAGGATAGTTCTCACAGATTACACACCTGCCTGGCAGTAGGGAGGGATCTTCATAAAAACCTCGCAAAGTGAAAACAAGCACAGGATCAAAAATTAAAAAGATGAGTCCTCAATTTCTTGTCACCGATATTGAGCATTCAATTGAATTTTATACAAAACAGTTGGGCTTTGAAGTAGAGTTTCGATATGAAGATTTTTATGCAGGTATAATAAAAGATAACTACTCTATCCATCTTAAATCCGGAAAACCTTCGATAGAAGAGAGGAAAAGTAAAAGAGAGAACACTGATCTTGACATAGTCTTTTCGATAGAAGGTGTTGAAGATCTGTACGAAGAACTCATGAATAAATCCGTTGAAATCATTCAGCCATTGTGTGCCAGACCTTATGGCAAAGAATTCTATATTGCAGATCCGGACGGTTATATTCTTGCTTTTTTAGAAGAAGTGTAGATCTTCCTGGTGATCGTCTTTCTGTTCTCTGGCTTTATGTAAATTCATTTTTCTATCTTACAGTAAATGAAAGCCGCTGTCCGTTCAAAATATGGTTCTCCGGATGTTTTAAGAATACAGGATATCGATAAACCAACCCCAAAGGATGATGAAGTATTGATAAGAGTGTATGCCGCCAGCGTAAACAGATCCGATTATCATGTACTCACCGGCTTGCCATTTGTCATGCGATTCTTTACAGGATTATTCAAACCGAAATTAAAAGTTACAGGATCAGATTTTGCAGGTGAAGTTGAAGCAATAGGAATCAATGTAAGATCATTTAAGATCGGTGATAAAGTCATGGGATTTGGTGGTGGTCTTGGTACTGGCACGCATGCACAGTATGTAACATTTTCAGAAAACAAAAGAATTGTATCAATGCCGGGCAATATAACGTATGAACAAGCAGCTGCTTGTTTAGAAGGAACATACTATGCCGTCATTGGCATTAACCAATTAAAACCATCGGCCGGGCAAAAAGCATTGGTATATGGTGCTACGGGTGCGATCGGTTCAGCTCATGTTCAATTTTTAAAATACTATGGTGTATATATTACCGCGGTATGTGGTGGTGAGAACAGGGAACTGGTAAGATCATGGGGCGCTGATAAAATAATTGATTATAAAACGGAAGATTTTACAAAAGATAAAGAGCAATATGACTTTGTTTTTGATTCTGTGGGCAAAAGCACTTTCCTTAAATGCAAACACCTGTTAAAGAAAAATGGATTTTATGCTCCCTCAGGTGGAGCGGTGAATCTATTCTGGTTATTGGTTGCTCCGCTATTGGGTAGCAAAAAAGTTTTATTTATTAAAGACAATAAGAGTAATCTAAGTTTTATCAAAGAACTTATTGAAAAAGGAAACTTCAAACCCGTTGTAGATAGAATATACCCGCTTGAGAAAATAGCTGAAGCATTTACTTATGTTGCCTCTGGTCAAAAGATCGGGAATGTTATAATTAAGATGGATGATTAAAATAAGAAATTTTTCTTCCATATTTCTTCGCACTAACAATTCTGCATCATAAATATCTTTCCCTGATAAGTTTTAAATGATGGAGCGTATGACCGATCACTACAAATCCAAGAGCATTCACATCAATGGTGTAGTTGCCAATCGTTCCTCTTGTTTGTAGTTGCTCATCATCAAAAGATCCAAAAAATTTAATAGATGATTGTTGAAGAATAGCTAATTCATCGATCAGATCATCTTTTGTTCTTTTATCAGCTTTTGAAGTTAATTCATATTCGTCCTGGTCAAAAGGAGCCAAAGAAGTCGTTTTGTCTTTTCGGGCAATGACGAGTGCCCGGTTACAAAAGATCCTTTCACCATCTATTAAATGTTGCACAACCTGCCTGATGCTCCATTTACCTTCAGCATAGCGATAGCTCCACTTTTCTTCGGGGATGGTTTTTAAAAAAGAAATTGCATCAGTATGTTTGGAAAAAGCTTCTTTTAAATTATCCTGCTTTACTAAATTAATTTCTTGATGAAGATGAGCAGGCACTTTTTGAAGGTCTGGCCTTGGCATTGCTTTTCTATTTATAAATACAATTTAATAATTTTTCAGAAGAATCTTTTCCAAGGTCTTCGCAGCAACAAGAAAAAATCAATGAATGCAAAATGTCATCCCGCGATCTTATATATTCTTTTAAGCATTTCATACAACCCGGGATGATGTACTTTTAATGAGTCCGGTTGTTCAAAGAAGTATTCGGTAATAACTGCAAAAAACTCTACAGTATTGGTTGCGCCATACATATCAATATCGGATCCATAGTTTTTCATTTGCTCAATAGTCGTCTCCATCATCTGTTTCCATTGGGGTACATATTTCCGTTCTAATATTATTTCAGGAACACCATCCATAGTTCCATCCATTTTATCTATCAGGTGTGCAAATTCATGAATGGCCGTGTTGTGTGCATCATTATTATTAATAAAACCTTGTCTTAGTTGCCATTTGGTAATGATCATGACGTGTTGCAAAGCGCCGGTGCCAACCATCCCGGCCTTCCTGGTCAAAATCCATATTAAATGAGCCGGGGTAAACTAAAACTTCATGCAAGTTTATATATTGCCAGTCTGTGATAGAATAAACAGGGATAATAGCACCCGCAGCAATTAAAAGCCGGTCAATATCTTCAACGATCGCATTGACACCGGTTATTTTTACTGCAGATAAAAATTGATCAACTCTTTTATCAAACATTGCTTTTCCTTTCTCATCAAGTTGCCGGTAAAACTTTACATACTCTGTTAGCAATTCACTGTAATTTTCCGGTAGCTGGCTGCTGCTCTTTGTCCTGCTTATCCTGAATACAAACAGTATCAATAAGATTATCAAAATGAGGACACATAATATCTGAAAAGCTATCGCCATAAGATAATGAAGATAAGTTTCTTCTTTTGAAGGGGTTAAATCAAATTGGGTTGGGCGAATAAGAAAAGAAATAATAATTTTCCACTTCGAAAACCCAAAACAATGGAAAAAATAGCTCCGGAAATTTACAGTAATATAAACAACGATGTTTACAAAACTGAAGGCGATATATGGTGGAACCCGAACAATATTTTACACCTGCTGAAAACTTCCATCAATCCCTGGAGAGTAGGATATTCAACAAGTATAATTAAAAAACTTGGTATAGATCCAAAAGGTAAAACTGCTCTTGAAGTTGGCAGTGGTGGTGGAATACTTACAGAAGAAATTTGTAAAATGGGGTTCAATACTACAGGTATTGATCCGGCTGAACAATCTATTGAAACTGCATCCAATCATGCGAAAGCCAGCGGACTGAACATAAAATATGATAAAGGTATTGGCGAACATCTTCCTTATGCTGACAATTCATTTGATAATGTTTTTTGTTGCGATGTATTAGAACATGTGCAGGATCTTCCTAAAGTAATCTCTGAGATCTCCAGGGTACTGAAACCTGGTGGTGTTTTTTTCTATGATACCTTGAACAGGACATTTATCAGTAAGCTGGTTGCTATTAAAATATGGCAGGAATGGAAACGCTGGGCATTCATGCCACCTAATCTGCATGTATGGGAAATGTTTATTAAGCCGGAAGAGATAAAAGAACTGCTACAAAAAAATGGGTTTGAATGGAAAGAACATCATGGATCATCGCCCAATGTATCTATACCAAAGATGTTGGGTTACCTTAGAAAGAGGGCAAAAGGTGAATGGACCTTTGCGGATCTTGGTAAAAATTTCTGGTTGGTAGAGAGTAAGGATATGAATATTCTTTATGCGGGATATGCGATAAAGAAATAATTTTTTATTAAATAAACTTACAAGATGAAAAATGAAATTAGCGTTGAAGACTTTGATCGATCATTAAAGGAGTCTGCTGATCAATTTTTTGTGATCGACCTGATGAGCAAAGAAGATTTTGCAGCCAACCATATTCCGGGTGCAATTAATATTCCTGTTGAGGAGCTGAACAACCGGTTAGCAGAAATTCCAAAAGAGAAAAATATTGTTGTGGCCTGCAGGAAAGGTTTGATGAAATCTGATCTTGCATTACAGCAACTGCATCAGTCAGGAATTACAAATGCACAAAAATTATCGGGTGGAACCTCTGCATGGATTGAACATTTTAAAAATAATAATTCCTGATCTTGCATAGTAATTCAAATGAGTATAGAAGCCCATATTGTTGATCCGAAATTTACAACTCTCTTCAGGGATACATTTGGAATGAATGAACAGGAATTCGAAATGTTACTGTCTCATTTTGAATTAAAAAAAATACCAAAGAAAGAATTCTATCTAAAGCCGGCAAAAGTGTGCAGGCATAAAGCTTATGTCAATAAAGGTTGTTTGCGTAATTATGTAATTGATGAATTGGGACATGAACGCATCCTTTTTTTTCCTATGGAAGACTGGTGGGTGGCAGATATCGATAGTTATTATTCCGGTGAAGTGGGAACCAATTTTATCCAGGCTATTGAAGACTGTGAGTTGCTCGAGATATCCAAAGAAAACTTTCAGATGCTTGAAAAGAAAATTCCAAAACTCGGTCAATGGTACGCAGTGAAGATGACCCGCAGGGCAACAACGGCTAACAAAAGATTTGAAGAATTAAAAACTATGTCTCCCAAGGATCGTTATTTAGACTTATTAAAAAACAAGCCGGAGATCTTTCAACGCATTCCCCTTCAATACATCGCTTCTTACCTTAACATCGAACCGCAATCGCTAAGCCGGTTACGCAAACAGATCTCCGGACATTAATTATATTTTACTCCTTTTACTTTTCTTAACCTCGGTTAAGTGAATTGCTGTTTCTATTATTCAATTTTAATTATTCAATAATTAATTAAACTTATAAATCATGAGAACATTAGTAACCGGCGCAACAGGGAATACCTGTTCCATTCTTATTCCAGCATTGATAAATGCAGGACAACAAGTAAGAGCATTTGTACGTAATGAAAACAAAGCGCAAAGTCTTAAAGAAGCAGGTGCGGAAATTTATGTCGGCGACCTCGACAGTCCGGAAACTATTGATGCTGCATTGGTGGATGTTGATCAGGTCTATCTCTGTATCTGGAATGGTCCATCGGCAGCGGCGCAGGGGATTAATGTGATCAATGCGATCAAAAGAGCCGGAACAGATCCTTTTGTCGTTAGACATTCGGCATTTGGAAGCAAAGGATCAAGGATCATTCAGCAAATTGACGAAGTGGATGATGCACTTAAAGCTTCGGGTCTTCGCTGGACAAGTATAAAACCAACTTTCTTTATGCAGAATCTTATGATGGCTGCTTCATCTGTAAGATCAGATGGCAATATTTACTGGGATTGGGCCAATGGTAAAGCTGGTATGATCGATGTTCGTGATGTTGCAGAAAGTGCATTCGGCGCTTTAATGGGAAAAGCACAGGAAGGAAAAGAATATATTCTTACGGGTCCTGAATCTGTTTCAATGTATGATGTGGCTACTTCATTCACAAAAGAGTTAGGTAGGCAGGTTAATTACATTCCCGTGCCTCATGAAGCTTCAAAAGACGCAATGATGAGCATGGGTTTTCCTGAATTTATAGTTGATGGGTACATTGAATTAAATGAAGGCTTCACAAACGGGTTTGCTGATACTGCAAATAAAAATGTAGAGACATTAACAGGACATGCCGCCCGTTCTGTAAATAATTTCACAAGTGATTTTAAGGAATATTTTGTTGGTAAGAATTGATTCACGTTATTCCTGTTAATAGAGGGTGCCTCAAATTTGTTTTTTAAAACACGGAGACACAAGGTCACAGGGAAACACAGAGATACTCTCTTTGTGAAGCTTTGTGCCTTCGTGTCTCCGTGGTTCTTATACTTTCTTCATAGCTCTCTGCACCATAAAAAATAATTTCATAACTTTCTTTAATGAAATTTCAAAGATCAATTCTGCTTCTGTTTATTTTAATTTTTGGAAAAACAGTAATGGCACAATCTTTTGAAGGTATTTGGAAAGGAACATCCTTGTGCCAAATAAAAAATTCTCCATGTCACGACGAGATTGTTGTTTATCACATTTCCAAGGATAGCACTGGCAAATCGTACGAGGTGATCGCTAATAAGGTCGTCAATGGAAAAGAAGAGTATATGGGGACAATACCATTTACTTATGATGATAAGCAAAAAATATTTATTTCTGTTGATAGTGCCCGCAACGCCAGGTGGGAATTTAAAATGACCGGCAGTGTAATGAAAGGAACACTGATGTATAAGGGTGATCTGTTCAGGATCATTGAGGTGAAAAAGGAAAATTAAGTTCGGTGAGTTTTGGTTAATGAAATAGGGTGATGATATTTAAATAAACTAAAAAGGCCATTTGTAAATGACCTTTCAATATTTAAATAAAGCGGGTTGTTTATTACCTCATTAAGTCTATCTTTTTACAAAAAACTTTTACTTTGAAACATGTTCCGAAAAACAATTTTCTTCCAGTTTGCATTGCTGATCACTTTATCTGTTGCATCACAGCAAAAGATAAGAATCGAAATAAATTCTTTACCGGCAAATGATCCGGTCAATAGCTCCATATTTGTTGCCGGCAGTTTCAATAGTTGGAATCCACAGAATAAAAATTTTCAGTTTCAGAAAAGCGAAAAAGGATATTTTCTTGAATTGTCATTGAATGCAGGCTCTTACGAATATAAAATAACAAGAGGTGGTTGGGATAATGTGGAATGTACAAAAGAAGGTAAGGATGTTGGAAACAGAACATTGAAAGTAGATGCGGATGCAATCGTTGAAATTTCAATTGAAGGTTGGAAAGATCTGTTTACGACTTCATCTCAGCCGAAAAAAAGTACAGCTAATAAAAATGTTCGCATTATTGACACAGCTTTTTTTATTCCTCAACTAAACAGAACACGAAGGATATGGGTTTATTTGCCGCCAACATATAATAGCTCAACAAAAAAGTATCCCGTATTATATATGCACGATGGGCAAAATGTTTTTGATGATGCCACTTCTTTCTCTGGTGAATGGGGAGTGGACGAAGCATTAGATACTCTTGGTTTGAAAACAAAAGAATGTATCGTTGTTGGTATCGACAACGGCGGGGATAAAAGACTGAATGAATACTGTCCCTATGATTTTAGTTTAAATAATAGTAAAACGAATGTTGGAGAAGGCCGCAAGTATGTTGAGTTTTTAGTAAAAACTTTAAAACCTTTTATTGATAAAAAGTACAGAACACTGAAAGATCAGAAAAATACTTTTACGGCAGGCAGTTCCATGGGCGGATTAATCTCGATGTATGCCGTATTAGAATATCCTAAGACATTTGGCGGCGCAGGAGTTTTTTCTCCCGCATTCTGGGTTTGCCCAAAAATATTTGATGATATAAAAGCAAAAGGCAAAAAAATAAATGCGAAAATTTATTTCTACGCCGGTGATGCAGAAGGAGAGAGTATGGTGCCAATGACTTTAAGGGCATTTAATGAAATGCATCGTGTGTCAAAATCAAAAATGGCTGAAGTAATAAGGGCAGGGGGGAAGCATAATGAACTAAGATGGCGGGTTGAGTTTCCGATGTTTTATGAGTGGCTGATGAAATAGAAATCAACAAATTTTGAAATGAAAAATGGCATACTGATTTCTGATCCAGTATGCCATTTTTTTATGTAGACTCTAAATATTAAAATTTAAACTTCACCACCCACACATCTTCACCTCCGTGGTTTCCGGAAACATCACCATTTGTGCTATTTGATCGTCCAGTTGTGATATATCCTCCATCTGCTGTGGCTACCGCATCACTTGCCATATCTCCACCCCTTCCACCAAATACATTACTATAAAGTTTATTTCCGCTGGGATCAAGTCGTAATATCCAAAGATCTTCTCCCCCTTTAGACGCGGGGATATCTCCATTTTTACTAAATGTGTAGCCGACTAATACTATATTTCCGTTTGCATCAATATCTTTTATGGCAGCATAATCACCGTCGTTACCACCGTAAAATTTTTGCCAGGCTATTGTTCCATTGGCATCTACTTTTACTATCCAGGCGTCGCCTAACGACGATCCTCCTGAAAAAATATAGCTTCCATCAGCTGTTTTCATTACGGCATTGCAATAATCATTTTGCGATCCGCCGTAAGTTTTTTGCCAAAGAAGGTCACCGTTTCCGTTTATTTTGAAAAGCCAGCAATCATTGCCACCATGATTTCCAATCACATCACCATTAGTACTGTTTGTAGTAGCGCTAACCATATAATTGCCATCTGCACTTGAGATAATAGTAATGGGATATGAACTTTCTCCGCCGGAGCCTCCATATAATTTTTGCCATTCGATATTGCCGCTCGAATTTAACTTTAACACCCACACATCCGCTGCCCCGTGATTAGTGCCCAAAATATCTCCATCATTGCTGCTACTATAGCCGGCGATTAGAAAGCCGCCATCAGCTGTCTCAATTATCGAGGTTGCGCCATCATCACCCGTTCCACCAAATGTTTTTTGAAAGGTGATCATGCCAGAGGCATCAAGTTTTACTACCCACAAATCATTTCCACCATGATTATTTGTAATGTCTCCATCATTACTTCCTGTTGCGCCGGCAAAAAGATATCCTCCATCCGTTGTTGTTATAATATCATATGCATAATCACTCTTTGTGCCGCCTAAACATTTCTGCCAGTCTATGCTTCCTGTGTTATTTATCTTTACTACCCAGGCATCTGCCCCTATGCCGCCATGATGGCCACTTATATCTCCTCCATTTCCTAAGGCACTGCCTACAAACACATAACCACTCCCATCACTTGTTTTTGTAATTACATATCCCAATTCATTTGATGAGCTACCGTAGGTTTTTTGCCATTGCAAAATGGAAGTTGTGGGTGGTGGAGGATTGGAGGGTGGCTTTCCAGTTGCTATTTCTTCCGGCGATGTTGAGGTTATTGTTTCTTTTTTGCAACTAAAAAGCCCTAAGATCAAAATGAGGCTTGATGTAATAATGATTTTTTTCATTGCGTTCGTTTTGATGGTGATGAGAATGTAATGAAGATGATACTCATTGAATATTTGCATATAAAGCCTAAGTAAATATTCTTTTTTATTTCTACTACACCCAATAGCCTTTTATGGCTAATTTCAGCACAAATACCTCTTTTTTGGGATAGAGCAAGTATTGGCTATATGAGATGATTTTCTATCTTTATATTCAAGCCACACTATATGTCATCAAAAAAATTAATTTCCTATACGGATTTTTTAAATGACACTTTTTACAGATCAAAGGACATTGACAACCGCGAAGTAATTCAATTGCTCCGCCAGGCTGAAGCCATTCCAAAAAAACTCTTACCCTTTAACGGTGTCATTCATGTAATAGATTATACTCAACGCAGGCATGTAGGATTAAGCGGACCCTTAAACAATATGATGGGATTTGATCCAAGAGAAGTAATGGACAATGGATTAGATTTTGTGATTGATATTTTTCAAAAAGATGATTTTAAAATTTACAATGAGACCATCTTTAGCCAGGTTACTGAGTTTCTTAAGAAGACACCACAAAACGAGCACGGGGAATATGTTTTTACTTATAGTTACAGAATGAAAAAAGCTGACGGCACATGGATAAATCTGTTTCAACAAGGAAGATACATCACGGACCCAAAAACCAAATTACCCTTGTTTAGTATTGCTCTAGTCAATGATATTTCGCCTCTTAAAAAAGATAACTCCATGATCTTTTCTATTGATAAAAAAGCTGGTGAAAGTGCTTTATTCAACCATAAGAACATTTTGACAAATTATTACTATCCTGATCCGGAGGAATCCAAATTATCAAGAAGAGAGAGAGAAATACTCGGATGGTTAGCTGGTGGATTAAGTAGCAAACAGGTAGCTGACAAACTTAATTTAAGTGAGAGCACTATTGTTAATCACAGGAAAAACATGCTAAAAAAAACAAATACAAAAAATATAGCTGAGTTGATCCGGTACGCTATTAATAAAGGTCTTATTTAAAAACATCCGTAGCGAATGATAAAAGCATTCTATTAAACTCTTCTGGTGCTTCTTCATTTACTACATGACTTGCATTTTTGAGACGATAAACTGTCTTATTCCACAAGGGTTCAAATTCATTAAGATAATCTGTATTGACAAGTTTTTCTTCTTCACCAAAAATGACACATACTGGCAGATTCCAATTTCTAATATTTTGGAGTTCATCACTTATATCCGATTCCATCATTGTTCTTCCCATTTCTTCTCTAAATGCAGGATCAGCGGCCATGTAACTTTTGATAAATCTTTCTCCCACTTCTTTACTTTTTGTATTCAAAAAAGTATAATCATGTAATTCCTGATCTGTGGGGTTGGCGGCAACTATCACGTGTCCATTCGGACCGGGAGTTATTATTGCAGATGCAGGGAACGCATCATTTACAATACAGACGCCTTCTAAGAGTATACCGGCACAATTTGGCAATGGTGGGTATATTTCACCGATAATATTTGTGCCGTAAGAAAGACCGACCAATAAATATCTTTCTACATTAAATTTTTCTATGATTGTCTTGACCAATAGAGCCATGTTCTTAGGCCTGTAACCTTTTGTATCATTCTTATACCATCCTGATTGTCCATTGCCTGGTAGATCAAAAGCGATCAACCTGTATTTACTATTTAATTCCTGGCTATTTAATTGAGGTAACCATGTGTCAGAGTTCATACAACTTCCATGTATAAAAATGATTGTATTTTTTCCTGACCCACAACTTTTGGTTGCTACTGAAATACCATTGAAATCGATCATTTGATCTTTTATCATAATCTATGTTTAAATATTACTCATTGATAATATTTAAACATAGAAAATTTGATTAATCAAATCCTGGTTATTTATATATTATTTCTTGACTGCAAACAATTTTTTAGTTCTAAAGTTTTTTAACTCTTGAAAGCAGTGCAACAGAGTTTCAACTATATGAAGAAGGTTATGTGATGATAGAAAACAATATCAAGTTGGAGTTCACAACGAAAAAAGAAGAGATTTCCTGTATGCTATCAGCAATTTTGTTATTTAAATTGAACCATCATACCGCATAAGCCACTCCTTCCAACGCTATCTCCGTATTCTCAAAAACCACTCTTGCTTCTTTTTCAAATTCGTCCAGTTCGGCGTATTTGCTACTAAAATGACCGATCAGCAATTTTTTTACTCTTCCTTTCTTTGCGATCATTGCTGCATGGCTTGATGTGGAATGGAATCGTTCAATTGCCTTTTCTTTTAGATTATCGAGATAGGTTGTTTCGTGATAGATCATATCTGCGTCGTAGAGATGTGGCAACAGGCTTTCATCATATTTGGTATCGGCACAAAACACATAAGATCTTCCTTTGGGGGCCTCTATTGTTACAGTTTCATTTTTTATCAGCACATCATTTTTTGTTGTATAGTCCATTCCTTCTTCCAACTTTTTATAAAAAGAAGCCGGTATCTCGGCTGCTTTTACTTTGTCAACATCGATTTTTCTCGGCAACTTTTTTTCACGAAAAGAAAAGCCATAACACTCGATCCTATGATTGGTAGGAAAACAACGGACCTCAATTTTACTGTCTTCATACAATATTCCTTCTTTGTTGATGGTATGGAAATAAAGATTAAATGGTAAAACCGTTTTTGCTACTCTCAATTGTAGTTCTACAATTTCCTGCAGAGGTGATGGGCCAAAAACATGAAGATCCTGCTGATGACTTAAAAGTCCGAAACTGTTGATAAGACCAACCAAACCGAAATAGTGGTCGCCGTGAAGATGTGAAATGAAAATATGGGAGATCTTACCACGACGGATCTTATATTTTATCATTTGTATTTGTGTACCCTCGCCACAATCGACCAGATAATTATTACCATCTAAGGTTACTACCTGGCTGGTAGGGTGTCGGTCAAATGCCGGTACGGCTGAGTTATTTCCGAGAATTGTTACTGAAAGCATTTCTTGATACTAGTTTCTTGTTTTTGGATACTGGTTAGGTTACGAATGTAAAAGATTTTCACGCAACGAACGCTGTGAAAAGTTTAACGAACGTTGCGGTCGCCGCTTCGTTGCGATCGCTGCGAGAAACAAGAGATGAATAGAATTGATTCGGCACAAGAGTGCCGTTCGCTTCGCTCTGGGTAAACTGTGCAACGAAGCCAAACAGAATTTCCTAAGTTGGGAAAATAACTTTATTCCTCGTTCAAAAACTCTCTTTCAATTTCTTCCATTTGCACAATATCCATAGCTTCGCTTTCGGTTGGCGTCGTATTCATCACTTCAAGGAGATTTACGCTGTCCAGAAAATCTTCGACAGACTTTTGTAGCTCACAGATAACAAAAGAAGAATTTTTTTCGTAAAAATTTTGCTGAAGCTTAACTAACCTTTCTGCAGCAATCTCATCTAATGATTGTAGTTCTTTTAAGTTAAGGATCAGGTTTTTCACGTCATTTTGGAGGTAAGCAAGCAGCAAATCAGAGAGTTCTGCTGCCATATCAGCAGTAAGTGCGGGGTCGGTAACTGTGATGACATGAAATCTTTCTTTGGTATTTGTTTTGACTTGCATACAACTAAGATTATCAACATTCCGTTTATAACTAGTGACAAACCGTATCCAAAAATATTTGTTATTATTGTATCACAAGCAATTATCTAAATTATGGATAACAATTTTTCAGCTCAAGTAAAGGAAATCATTTCGTTTAGCAGGGAAGAAGCACTTAGGCTTGGAAATGATTTTATCGGGACAGAACATCTCCTGCTTGGCCTTATCAGGGAAGGGGAAAATACCGCTATCAAAATATTGAAAAGCTTTAATGTCGATCTATATGAATTAAGGAAAGAAATAGAGCTTGCAGTAAAAGATAAAACGGGGAAAAATATCGCCAACATCAATAGCCTTCCATTAACTAAGCAGGCCGAAAAAGTAATCCGTGTAACAGTTCTTGAAGCAAAGGCACTGAAAAGCCCCACCGTAGAAACTGAACACCTGATGCTTTCAATTTTAAAAAATAAAGAAAATATTGCTACACAAATTTTAAATCAATTTGATGTGGACTATGATCTTTTCCGTAACGAAGTTGGCATAATGAAAAGCAATGAACCCCGTGCTGAATTTTCTGATGAAGGTGATGATGATTTTGATGAAGAAAAGAAATATCAGCAAAAAGGCAGTCGCCAGGGGGCAGCGAGTACAGCAAAAAGTAAAACACCTGTGCTTGATAATTTCGGAAGAGATATCACTCGTCTTGCTGAAACTGGTGCATTGGATCCAATTGTTGGCCGTGAAAGAGAGATCGAGAGAGTTTCGCAAATATTATCACGTCGTAAAAAGAATAATCCAATTTTAATTGGCGAACCTGGCGTGGGTAAAACAGCGATCGTGGAAGGACTTGCTTTGCGGATCGTGCAAAGAAAAGTTTCCCGTGTATTGTATGATAAAAGAGTTATTTCACTTGACCTTGCTGCGCTGGTAGCAGGCACAAAATATCGCGGACAGTTTGAAGAAAGAATGAAAGCGATCATGAATGAACTGGAAAAAAATCGCGATGTGATCCTTTTCATTGATGAGATACATACCATAGTTGGTGCCGGTGGCGCCAGCGGGTCCTTGGATGCATCAAATATTTTCAAGCCCGCTTTGGCAAGAGGAGAATTACAATGTATCGGCGCTTCTACATTAGATGAATACAGGATGTATATTGAAAAAGATGGTGCACTGGATCGTCGTTTCCAAAAAGTGATGGTTGAGCCGCCTTCAGTGGATGAGACTATCATGATCCTTACCAATATTCAAAGCAAGTATGAGGATTATCACAATGTTTCTTATTCAGTAGAAGCAATAGATGCTTGTGTAAAACTCAGTGATCGTTACATGACAGATCGTTTACTTCCTGATAAAGCGATTGACGTGATGGATGAAGTTGGCGCAAGAGTGCATTTGAAAAACATCAACGTACCGCCAAATATTCTTGACCTTGAAAAGAAAATTGAAGATGTAAAGAATGAAAAGAATAAAGTGGTAAAAAGTCAGAAGTTTGAAGAAGCAGCTTCTCTTCGTGATACGGAGAAAAGATTAGCAGAAGAATTAGAGAAAGCAAAAAATGAATGGGAAGAAGAAAGCAAGCATAAAAAATATCCAATTGGGGAAGAAGAAATAGCCGAAGTAGTGAGCATGATGACAGGAATACCGGTGAAAAGAATGGTGCAGGCAGAGACTGAAAAGCTTCGTCGCATGGCTGATGATATGCGGCATATGGTAATAGGCCAGGATGAAGCGATACAGAAAGTAGTAAAAGCTATTCAAAGGAATCGTGTTGGATTAAAAGATCCAAAGAAACCGATCGGTACTTTTATTTTCCTTGGACCTACAGGTGTTGGTAAAACAGAGTTGGCAAGAGCATTAGCAAGATATATGTTCGACAGTGAAGATGCATTGATCAGAATTGATATGAGTGAATACATGGAGAAATTCACCGTAAGCAGATTGATCGGTGCCCCCCCGGGATATGTAGGATATGAAGAAGGTGGCCAGTTGACTGAAAAAGTTCGCCGTAAACCTTATAGTGTGATCTTGCTTGATGAAATAGAAAAAGCTCACCCTGATATTTATAATATCCTGTTGCAAGTGTTAGATGATGGTCAGTTGACTGATGGCTTAGGAAGAAAAGTTGATTTCAAGAACAGCATGATCATCATGACATCTAATATTGGAGTTCGCCAGTTAAAAGATTTTGGTGATGGTGTTGGTTTTGCCACTGCATCAAAAACGCAGAACCTGGATGAAAGCAATAAGGCTGTTATTGAAAAAGCATTGAAACGTACTTTCTCTCCTGAGTTTCTGAACAGGATCGATGATGTGGTTATATTTAATTCATTGAGCCGCGAAAATATCTTCAATATCATTGACATACTGATGAAGAATGTAATGAAACGCCTGAGCAATCTTGGTTTCAGCATGGAACTGACGGAAGATGCAAAAGCTTTTCTTGCGGAGAAAGGTTATGACCAGCAATTTGGTGCCAGACCTTTACACAGGGCAATTCAAAAATATCTTGAAGACCCACTTGCAGAAGAAATACTTTCTATGCAGGTAAAACAGGGCGATATTCTGATCGCTGACCTTGATAAAGAAAATCAAAAGATCAAGTTTACTTTAAAGCAGGGAAAGGAAGGAAAAGAAGAGAAATCAAAAGCATAGATAAATAACAATAGAATTTAAATCCCCTCGTCTAAAGCGGGGGGATTTTTTATTTCAATTAAATCATAGTTATTTGCAGCATGAACAAGTATGCGGTAATTGTAGCAGGAGGATCAGGGACAAGAATGGGAGGAACAACACCCAAACAATTTTTATTGGTAAATAATAAACCAGTTCTTTATTATTCTATTCAAACATTTTTAAATGCATTTGCTGATATACAAATAATACTTGTGCTGCCGGTTGATTACACTGATATGGGACAGGAGATCATCGATGCATATTTTGATGAAGAAAAGATCAGGATCACCGCCGGAGGTGACACAAGATTTCAATCAGTAAAAAATGGGTTGCAATTAGTGCAAGATGATTCAATAATTTTTGTACATGACGGAGTCAGATGTCTTTTGACGGAAAATCTTATTCATCGCTGCTATGCAAGTGCGGTGGAAACGGGGACTGCAATTCCA
>VBAS01000340.1 GCA_005882975.1 Bacteroidota bacterium
GAAAAAAGGATGAAAATGCGGTTGCAAAAAAAGTGCAGGCCGATATCGAAGATTGTTTTATTGCATTAATAAAAAATTAATATGGGTGACGATAAAGTAATAACGGCAGATAAATTAACCAACAAGTTTGGTGACTTCACGGCTGTGGATCATATCAGTTTTGATGTCCATAAAGGAGAGATTTTTGGATTCCTTGGCGCCAATGGTGCAGGAAAAACAACGGCAATGAGGATGCTTTGTGGTCTTTCATTACCAACATCAGGCGGAGCAACTGTTGCTGGATTTGATGTGTACAAAGAAAATGAAAAGATAAAACAGAACATTGGCTACATGAGTCAAAAGTTTTCTTTGTATGAAGATCTTACTGTAAAAGAGAATATGGAATTCTATGGAGGCATTTATCACATGACTGATAAATACATTAAAGAAAAAACCGCTTCCATTCTTAAGCAGTTGCATTTGGAAAAGGAAGGAAATGCACTGGTAAGATCGTTGCCATTAGGTTGGAAACAAAAGCTTGCATTTTCAGTTGCCATCTTTCATGAGCCGGGAATTGTTTTTTTGGATGAACCAACCGGAGGTGTAGATCCTGTAACAAGAAGAGAATTCTGGAACATGATCTATGAGGCAGCTGACAGAGGCACAACCATATTTGTAACTACACATTATATGGACGAAGCAGAATACTGCAACCGTGTAAGTATAATGGTAGATGGAAGAATAGAAGCATTGGATACTCCATCTCAATTAAAAAAAACTTATAAAGCCGCATCAATGGATGAAGTGTTTTTAATGTTGGCAAGAAAAGCTGTAAGAGCAGCAGATTGATTTTTTATGAAACAATTTTTTGCATTTGTAAAAAAGGAATTTTATCATATCTGGAGGGATAAACGTACTATGTTTATTCTGCTAGGCATGCCCGTTGTCCAAATTGTGATATTTGGTTTTGCACTTACTAATGAAGTAAAGAATGCAAATATTGCAGTACTGGACAATTCAAAAGATGCGGCAACGACTTCACTTATTGCTCAACTGGATGCAAGCCGCTATTTCGCTGTAGAAAAAGATCTTGTCAGCTATAAGGAAGTGGATGAAGAGTTTAAAAAAGGAAACATAAAACTCGCAATAGTTTTTCCGCCACACTTTGCTGAGGACCTTCAGCATTTCAATAAAGCACAAGTACAATTAATTGCTGATGCAGCCGACCCTAACACGGCAAGCCAGCTTACCAATTATGCAACGGCAATTATAATTGATTATCAAAACCGGGTTACAAATGATAGAAAGCTGCCTTACACTATAAATACGGAGATGCGGATGCTTTATAACCCGCAGCTAAAAGGGGCGTTCAATTTTGTTCCCGGTGTAATGGCAATGGTCCTATTATTAGTATGTACTATGATGACAGCAATTACCATTGTAAAAGAAAAAGAAATGGGAACAATGGAAGTAATGCTGGTTTCGCCGATGCGGCCACAATTAGTTGTTCTTGCAAAGGCGGTGCCTTATTTGTTATTATCCACCATAAACATTACCTCCATATTATTATTAAGTGTATTCGCATTGGAGGTACCTATTAATGGAAGCTTAGCGTTGCTTGGATTTGAAAGTATTTTATTCACGTTAGTGTCTTTGTCATTGGGCTTATTGATCTCTTCCGGTGCCGCGTCTCAACAAACAGCTATGTTTATTTCATTAATTGCTCTGTTTCTTCCCACAGTTATGCTCAGTGGATTTATGTTCCCTGTCGAAAATATGCCATTGCCCTTGCGTATTGTTTCAAATATCGTTCCTGCAAAATGGTTTTACACCATTGTAAAATCAGTGATGATAAAAGGACTTGGTATAAAGGGCCTTTGGAAAGAAACATTGATACCCGCTGGTATGATGACATTTTTTTTAACCATTGCGATCAAACGTTTTAAAATCAGGTTAGCATGATAAACGAGATAAATATTTATGTTACCAGCATAAGTTGCCTGGTTGAGCTTTTGTTGCGACGCTCCGTTCATGGTTCTGTTCGTTATTCGCCATTGATCACTCACCATTCACGATCATGAGAACATTAAAATTCATATTACGCAAAGAGTTTCGCCAAATATTCCGTGATCCCGGAATACTTCGGATAATTCTTATCATGCCTGTAATTCAATTACTGATTTTGCCATGGGCAGCAGATTATGAAATAAAAAACATCAAACTTGCAATCGTTGATCATGACCATTCAGAATATTCACGTCAATTAAGAAATAAGATCACTTCATCGGGATATTTTATTCTTACTGATTATTCATCTTCGTATGAACACTCTTTAGAACAAATTGAAAAAGATAAAGCAGATCTTGTTTTGCAAATACCCGATCATTTTGAAAAAGACCTGGTAAAAGAAGATGAAGCCAAGCTTTTCATGGCTATTAATGCTATCAATGGTGTCAAAGCAAATCTTGGCGGAGCATACCTGCGCACAATTATCCAGGATTATAATAAACAAGTAAGAACAGAATGGATCCAGTTTCCACGTTTCAGTCCGGAAACACAAATAGAAGTAACATCATCCAACTGGTTTAATCCACTGATGAATTATAAATACTTTATGGTGCCCGGCATCCTTGTTATTTTATTAACTATGGTTGGTTCCAATCTTGCTGCTATTAATATTGTAAAAGAAAAGGAGATCGGCACTATTGAGCAGATCAACGTAACCCCGATAAACAAATTTCATTTCATTCTTGGTAAGCTTATTCCCTTCTGGCTTTTGGGACTTTTGGTATTAACGATCGGCTTAACTATTGCACGCCTGGCGTACGGGATTATACCGGCAGGAAGTTTTCTTACCATTTATGTTTTTGCAGCAATTTATTTGTTAGCTGTTTTAGGTTTAGGTTTATTGATTTCAACTTATTCACGTAACCAGCAGCAAGCAATGCTGCTTTCGTTCTTTCTTATGATGATATTTATTTTACTTGGGGGACTTTATACATCCATTGACAGTATGCCTGAATGGGCCAAATGGATCACCCGGTTTAACCCCGTCTCTTATTTTATAGAAGTAATGCGAATGGTAGTATTAAAAGGCAGTAGTCTCGCTGATATTAAATACCATCTATTGAAAATGGGTGGGTTTGCAGTTGTGTTTAATGGATGGGCAATTATCAGCTATCATAAAAGAAGTTGAGGGAAATCCTTTTCTAGGTATCCAAACTTTTTTATATTCGGATACTAAAATCTTGCTATATGGTAAAACTTGGTCAATTGCAGCGCGGCGATATTGTAATGGTAAATGATGAAGGCCTGATGCGTGAAGGAACTGTTGTACAAACTAATGGCGAAGAACACATGGCTCTTATAGATAATGGTATCCAGGAATTCTGGTATGCCCCGCAGGACATTTTTCCTGTAGCTCTCGATGAATCTCAATTGATGAAATTCGGTTTTGAGAAGGAGCCACTGGATGGGAATGCCATTAAATATAAAAAGGGGGTCTTTAGGCTGGTTACCCCAACATCCGGCGATTTCTCCATGAGCTTCAGAATCTCCATTCGCAAATGACAAAAGTGCCTTTAGAACGACCATGAGAGCCTGATTTCAAGGCGTTTCAGTCTAATATAATTTGCTTTTAAAGAAGCCGGGAAAAAAAATCCTGGTTTTTTTATTTTTAAGATTGATACTCTTATCTTTGCGCTCCCAAAAAAACTATGTCAAAACAAGCCCTGATCAAGCAAGACGGTACCATTATCGAGGCACTTTCAAATGCTATGTTCAAGGTAAAGCTGGAAAATGGGCATGAGATACTGGCAACGATCTCTGGTAAAATGAGAATGAACTATATACGGATATTACCAGGAGATAAAGTGGGAGTAGAAATGAGTCCATATGATTTGACAAGGGGGAGAATAATTTTTAGGTACAAATAAGAAAATAGCTAAAGCGAAATAAAATGAAAGTAAGAGCATCCATTAAGAAACGCAGTGCAGATTGCAAGATCGTTCGTCGCAAAGGCAAGCTGTATGTTATTAACAAAAAGAATCCTCGCTTCAAACAAAGACAAGGATAATTATAGTCAGGAAGTCGGCATGTCCGAAAGAATCTTCCTGGTGTTTGAAAAGTCTTCCGGTCTTTCAGACTTGCTGACTTTCGGACTTTAAAAAAAGAAAACAAAAAACTAAAAGAATAATATGGCTCGTATTGCCGGTGTTGACTTACCAAAAAATAAAAGAGGAGAAATAGGACTTACCTATATCTATGGAATTGGTCCCTCTACTGCGAAATTTATTCTGGATAAGAATAGTATTGATCGTAATAAGAAAGTAAACGATTGGAATGATGAAGAATTGAATGCTATTCGTAATACTATTACTGAAGAACTGAAAGTGGAAGGTGCTTTGCGTAGTGAAGTACAAATGAGTATTAAGCGTTTGCTTGATATCGCTTGTTACCGTGGGTTGCGTCACCGTAAAGGATTGCCAGTTCGTGGTCAGCGTACAAGAACAAATAGCCGTACAAGAAAAGGTAAGCGTAAAACAGTTGCCGGTAAAAAGAAGGCACCTAAAAAATAATATTGAGTTCGGAGTCTGTAGTGCAGACTTCCGAATTCTTTTTATAAAGACTTACATAAAATTGAATCAATACCAGATCGCTTCGTAAGTCAGCAGTAGGATTGATTCAGTCCCGGTAAGAGCGGGATCGATTTAAAAACAAAAGATTACCTCAGAACAAAAATTATGTCAAAAGCAAAAGAAACGCAGCAGCCACTAAGTGCCAAAGCTGCCGCAAAAAAGAGAATTGTAAAAGTTGATTCGTACGGAGATGCACACATTACTGCAAGTTTCAACAACATCATCATCAGCTTAACAAACAAGAATGGCCAGGTAATTTCCTGGAGCAGTGCCGGCAAAATGGGATTTAAGGGTTCTAAAAAGAATACTCCATATGCTGCACAATTAGCTGCCGGTGATGCTGCAAAAACTGCACTTGATGCCGGTCTTAAAAGAGTGGATGTATATGTAAAAGGTCCGGGTGCAGGACGTGAAAGTTCTATCCGTGCAATTGCACAAAGTGGGATTGAAGTTGTGATGATCAAAGACGTGACGCCGCTTCC
>VBAS01000341.1 GCA_005882975.1 Bacteroidota bacterium
TTATCAGCGTCAATAAATACAAGATCAAATGTTTCTTCCAGCGTAGAAACGATTTTTTTGGCGTCTCCCGTATGTAAAATGATCTTTTCTTTATAAGTGGACTTGTCAAAAAAACCTTTTGCAGTTGCAGCATCTTTTTCTCTAAGTTCTATTGTATGAAGTAAGCCATCCTCTGTTAATCCTTTTGCCAGACATAAAGCGCTATAACCGGTAAATGTTCCTATTTCAAGAATACGATGTGGCCTGATCATCATGCTCGCCATTTCTAAAAACTTACCCTGCAAATGCCCGCTAAGCATGTGATATTCGGGATGATTTGCCGCCGTAAAATCATTTACCTCTTTCAGCAAGTAATCTTCAGGCGAAGAAAATTTTTCTGCGTATTCCTGTACTAATGGATTGATAAGCTCCACTGATAATTTTTTATACAAAGATAACTTTATACGGGTTGCATTTTTAGATCCATCTCGTGGCTGGTTGATCTACGTGAAATAAACCATAACCCTATGAAAGTGATGATACCGTTTATAAGAATAAGTTCATTCCCAATTTTATAACCATTAAAAGTTGCGGCTGACAAACTATCAATACCTAGTTTCATATGCAGTTTTGCTTCATACCATGCAGGATTACTAACCATATCAAGTATTAATGTAAGTAACGGCGCAATAATACAAACTGTCCAGATAAGTCTTTCATTAAGCTTTCGCTTTGTTAAAATGCCAAATGCAAAAAGACCAAGCAGAGGGCCATAAGTAACACCCGCAAATTTTAAGATGAAATCAATGATCAACTTATCGTTCATCCATTTAAAAACTAACACCATTATAAAAAATACAAGAGCAAAACTGAAATGCACTTTTAATCTTGTCATTTTCTTTGCCTTTTCTGTTGCATCACTTTTTTTCAATCCCAATATATCAATACAATAACATGATGTAAGCGAAGTAATAGCACCATCAACACTGGGAAACAAAGCAGAAATTATTGCAATAATAAAAATTATTCCAATGCTTTTACTGAATGCATCGCTTAAGGCCACGGTTGGAAAAAGATCATCGCCCGGTACATTAATATTATGAGCAGATGCATATAAATAAAGTACCCCACCTAAAACAAGAAAAAGAAAATTTACAAACATAATGACCACTGCAAAAGACATTATATTTTTTTGGGAATCTTTCAGTGTCTTTACACTAATATTCTTTTGCATCATTTCCTGGTCTAGTCCCGTCATTGCAATAGCAATGAACATGCCGCCAAGAAGTTGTTTTATAGCAAAAGAACCGGAGTTAACCTCCCAGTTAAAGATCTTTGTGTACCCTTTCTCACTCATCATGTGCATTGCTCCACTAAAATCGGTACCCAATGTTTTTATAATTGCTATTACACAAACGACAAGACCCACAAGCATTCCAGTAGTTTGTAGGGTGTCGGTGTAAACGATTGTTTTAACACCACCTTCAAATGTGTAAAGAAGAATCAAAACAAGGATCACAAATGCAGTAGCCATAAAAGGAATATGCATCTTATCGAAAATGAATATCTGCAATACGCTAATGACGAGATAAAGTCTTGCCGTTGCTCCTACAACACGGGAAAGAATAAAAAAGAAGGCACCTGCCTTGTGCGCATTTATCCCAAATCTTTTTTCAAGATATGTGTAGATGCTTGTGAGATTCATCTTGTAATACAAAGGCAATAATATATAAGCAATGACCAGGTATCCGAACAGGTATCCGATCACTACCTGGAAATAATAAAAATTGGCGCTGCCAACACCACCCGGCACACTTACAAATGTGACGCCGCTAAGCGATGTACCGATCATTCCAAATGCTACCAGCATCCAATTGCTGTTACGATTGCCAATAAAAAAAGATTCGTTATTTGAATTGCGGGATGTGAACCAGGCAACAGCAAGCAATAAAACAAAATACCCAATGACAAAAGTGAATAGAAGAGCAGCAGACATAAGTGGATTTTAGATTTAAGATTGCTGATTTTGGATTTAAGTAGCGAAATTTACCGTGATTATGAAAATTAAATAAATGTATGAAGATAAATTCACTTGCAGTTTTTTGCGGCTCAAAGAATGGGAATAATCCTGTTTATATAAATCATGCGAAAGAATTAGGAAAACTTTTAGCAAAAAAAAATATCACACTTATTTATGGCGGAGGCAGCACTGGCATAATGGGTGCCGTAGCTGACGCAATGCTGGAAGGTGGCGGGAAAGTGATCGGTATTATCACAAAAAAACTAGTGGACTGGGAACATCAGCACAAAGGCATTACTGACTTATCGATCGTTGATGACATGCATATTCGTAAACAAAGAATGTATGATCTATGTGATTCGGCAGTCATCTTACCAGGTGGTGTAGGAACACTTGATGAGTTTTTTGAAATGGTAACCTGGAATCAATTATCTATTCACGATAAAAAAATTTACATCATTAATTCTGATAATTTTTTTGATTTCCTTTTGAAACATATTCAGCAAATGGAAAAACAAGGGTTTCTTTATGAAAGTGTCCTTGAAAGGATCACTGTTTTGGATGAACCCGAACAATTGCTTCAATACCTTAATTAATAATTAATATTTTTTTGCTTGTTCCCGCTACCCTGGAATAAAGGGATTTGTATACCACCTCTGATAATTGGAATTGTTCTTCCATAAGCATCGGTATAAGGAGAACCCGGTTCATGCAGAACATCAAACAATATTGCGAGATAATAATGCGGAGCTCCTCCTCTGCCCATTCGGCCAGTAGTATACCCACCACCTATAAGAAAGCTCTTGGCTTCCAGGTTATCTTTTTGTTGAACCCCACCACCATTAGCTGGCGGAATGTATTTCACTTTTAAAAAGTTATACTCGTATTGTGCCTGTGCAAATAAAAAACGGACAGGATAAAGTTTTACAAAAGGACCGCCACCAAAATTGTTCTGCTTTAACCTATCATCAAAAACATAATAATCTCTATAAACTGTATAGTTGTAATTAATAACAATCCCAAGATCGGCCCAGTTCGTGATACTATAACCTAGTACGGGACTTCCACCAACTAGAAACGTGTTAGAATAAAAGGCCAGTGAAATACTTCCACCTGTAAATAACTTTTGCTTAAAAGGTATTTTTTCTTTTTCCTCTTCGTCTTGCGCCTTTATATGAATAGAAATTACAGAAGAAATGAAAATGAAGATGATCAATTTGGTTCTCATAAATAAGGTTTTTAATTACATGCTAATTTAACTCCATTGTCTGGCTGCATTTAAAACTGAATCGTTAAAATATTTTTCCTGCATTCAAAATATTATTCGGGTCAAATACTTTTTTTATTTGCCGCATCAGGTCAAGTTGTTTATGTTCAAACATAATATCCATAAATCCTTTTTGAATAAGTCCAATGCCATGCTCTCCGCTGATAGTGCCGCCGAGACCTTTTACCAATTGAAATAAAGCACGGAGACTTTGCGTCATACCTGCATCGCCAAAGCTATTCGGTGTTCCTTCTTTATGAATACGAATATGAAGGTTGCCATCACCTGCATGACCATAGCACACAGCTTTGAAATTAT
>VBAS01000020.1 GCA_005882975.1 Bacteroidota bacterium
TTGATACCCAAAGCTGTTACTACTACTTCGCTTCCTGTAGCAATTTTATTTTTAACAGTAATTGAAACAGCATCGGAAGAACCCACAGTTAGTTCCGCAGGGTCTATTCCGGCAGCTGTTATCAGTAAAATATCGCCAGCCTTGGCCTGGATACGAAAATGACCCTGGTTGTCTGCTGCGGTACCCACCTTAGTTCCTTTTATTCTAATTGAAGCACCAGGAACTGCGAGACCGGATTCATCTTTAACAACTCCGGCGATAGTCCTGTCCTGGCTAAAAGCTAATACCTGGAATAGCATTAGCATCACAAGTAGTGAGGCAATTTTTCTCATGTGTGTTAGTTTTGTAATTGAATGACGAACCCAAATATAGGAATTCTATAATTCCGACAACTTTTTTAGGGCAAAAAAGCTGCTCAGTTTGCTGCATAACTATTAAAACAAAACATCGATATCTTATATAACAATTAAAAAGGGAGCTACCAGTAATTTAAATTGATCAGGGTTAATAGATCCGTAAAATATTTACGTGTAATAACCTTTGAGAAAAAATCATAAAGAGTTGTAATGATCGATTAACTTTTTAATCGAATCGATGGATTTAAAATTTATTTTTTGAGCTGCTATATATGTCTCCAGTTCTTTCCTTTTATCTGAGAGCAAGTTCAAGATGTATTCTTTATCTTTTTTTATCCTTTTCATTTCGTATTTCACATAGAGATAATGATCCTCATAACTATCAAATTGACTGCTTACCTCTCCGGACATTTCATTTTTAGTTTTGTTTATTTTCTTAATGGAAGATTTAAGTAATGTGACGGGTCCATCTGAAAGAACCAAGTAAAAATTATTTCTATTTAGATTGTCGATCTCAGGATAACCTGTTTGAAATTTATACACACAAGGCATTGATTGAACCGAGTCATAAAAAATAACTTCAGCAATACTTCCCGGAAGTATCATTTTTACAGTATCTCCATTCAATTTGACCTGGATCATTTGTTTGTACAGATCTAATCGTGCCGTTACATTTTTAAATTCCAAACCGGAAACAAGTTTGATAGTCGTAGGTCGAAAGCTTTCAATAAAAAAAGGATTTCCCTCTATTCCATCATAATAAGAATGAAATGAACCTCCATTTTTATCAACGATAATAAATTGATCGTCCCAGCTTATACGATCAGCACCAAGCGTACCCGCTCCCCTATTTATCCTTCCTTGCGATAGTGCGGACAAATTAATATAAATCAAACCACATAATAAAAAGAATGATCTCATGATCTTAAAATAAAAAGACCCCTTTTTCAAAGGGGTCTTTAGCAAAAATAATAATTATTGTTTAGGATTTTTTATTGGCGCACTTCCCGCAGCAGGAGGATTATACGCCAATTCATTATCCGGAACATCCCAGTAATCAAGATAACCATACTCAATGGTTGCATTTGTATTTACAGCACCACTGGTTGGAATAACAACACAACCCGTTCTGCCACCACCGGCAGCAACTGGTTCGCTTATTTTCAACCTGCGTGCATCATAAAATGACAAACCTCTGAATGCAAGAGCTATTCTTCTTTCTCTGCGCAATTCTTCTTTAGCCTGCGCAAGTGTTAATCCTGTTCCTGAAACAGCAGCAAGACCAGCACCCATGTAAGTACGCACTGCATCAACCTGTGCAAGTCCCTGGTCTATTTGCGAAGTATTTATCAATGCTTCAGCTTTCATCAATGCATTTTCTTCGTAGGTACCCGTAAGCGGGAGTTCAAATTGACCCGAAGCTGTATTGGCAAACACATATGTTCCTGCTACTCCGTTACCACCATTATACAAAGTATATCTTGTATTAAATGCATTACCTCTATCACTGTTTCCGATCCATGTTGAGCCCTGTTTTACATTATTAGTAAAACGTTTATCGCCTGCTTTAAATTCCTGAACCCAACGTTCACTTAATTTAAAACCACCACCGCCGGGGTCCGTACTTTGTACTCTTGCAGAGACTGTGGCACCGGAAGACGGCAAAAAGTCTCCGGTTGCAGTAGTTCTTCCTGTAAATATATAATCGCCAGAAAGTAAACCAGCATTGGTTAATGTTAAGAGAGAACTCCAATCACCCGCAGCCATACTTGCAACGGTCTTATTCACTAAGAGATTTCTTGCTTTAAGAGTGTTGATATTCCTGATCCACATTGCTGTTGTTGGAGGCAAACCTTTTCCAACCCTGCAAAATGACGGGATCAGTTTACCAATAATTGCATCATAATCGGAAGTGCTTGATGCTGCACCAAGATCTGCAATAGCGAGGTCATACTGTTTATTCGATTCAGCAATGATGGCTTCTTTAGTTACATAATTGCCATTGGTACCACCCTCCGCATCATCATTAATAATTCCTGCATAAAAAATTGATCCGATGCGACCATATGCATATCCCTTCCAGAAATGGCACCAGGCCTTCATTGTTGCCAGCTTTGTCGCCGAATTACCTGAAAATGCAACATCTGGTAAAATAGCCAGTACTTTATTGCATGCTGCAATTGTATTATAAGAATAAGCCCACTCATAAAAAATAAAATTGGAGCCCTGCTGGTCATTCTGATTTACGGTACGATGAAATGCGTACCACTTGTTAGGGTTATTAGGATTTAAAATTACGGAACCATTATCAAGAGTTATTTTATCCGGGCATCCGATCTGGTTCTCGAATGAGTTGGCGGCTTCTGCACCGATCACATCGCCCAGCATTTCATGAAAGCCCATAGCTCCGGACCAATATAATCCGAAAACTCCATCACCATACTTCAGATCCTTAAATCCATTTACATAAACCCCTCCCTGTGCTAATGAAACAATACCTTGTTCATTGGCAGATGCATCCGGCGTGGGCTCATTGGGATTTTTTACATCGAGCTCTTTCTTGCAGGAAGAAAAAACAACCGATGATGCGATAAAAATTAAAAATATTTTTTTCATAATAATTTCATTTTAATAATTAAAATCCAAGATTAAGTCCCACCTGGTAAGATTTGACATTCGGAACAGTGTTATGATCAACGCCTCTATCCCATGCTGAATTATAAGTACCGGAACTGATCTCAGGATCCATGCCTGTATAATTAGTGATCGTTGCAATATTTCTTCCCGTAAATACCAGTTGAATTTTACGAATTCCATTTACCTTGACAAAATGTGCAAGATCTACTGCAAGAGAAACGTTTCTCAAACGGCCAAAGCCTGCATCCTCATAGAAATAATTTTTTGTTCCATTTCTAGAAACCTGTGCATACACCCCGCGATAGAATGCTGTCCATGCACCTGTTGAGTTTCCAATGGAAATTACATTATCATAATCGCCGTGAATACCGTCGCGATACATCCATTCTTTTGTCTGATTATACAAATGACTTTTATAAACCCAGTCAAATTGCACCCCAACAGCTATCCAATTGCTGATATTCACCTCATTGATAAATGACATATTGAACTTAGGATTGGGATCGCCGAAACTATATTGATTGGGCGTAACATAAGGTTGTTTGTAGTTAGGATCAGTAGGGTTTGAATAAACAACCCATCCGTTACTTGCTACAGCAAACTTTGGTTGATCTGCTTTTGGTATATAGTAATCACCTGTATTAGGATTGATCTCGTCAACTGCATGCAACATAAAATAACCAAAAAGCTGACCGATCTTTTTACCTGCCTCCAATACATAGCCGGAACTTCCGGCGCTGGTAAGGATTACTACTGGTTTGTCTTTTACAGAACTGATCTCTGATGACTGCTTACTGAAATTGACAGTTAGATTCCATTTGATATTTTTTGAAGTATAAGCACTTGTGCTCAAAGACATCTGCAAGCCATGTGCACTTAAACCAAATGCATTATCGATAATGCTACCGGTACCAGTAGAAGGTGCTGCATCTGTAGGCCAAATCGCATTGTCAGTTTGCTTATCCCAATAAGTTCCTGAAAAATTAAAATTACTAAACCAATTTCCTTTAAACCCTTTTAGAACAAGGTCAGCTCCGATCTCTGTTTCTCTTGAGACCTCAACACTTAAGTCAGGATTTGGGTTGGTTGTTTTAAATACAAATGCCACGTTATCCCCCATGCTATTTGTATTGAGTGTTATGTAACGGTCAAAAGGACCAGGCTGAATACCTGCTTTACCATAAGACGCTCTCAATTTGAATTCAGGGAATATATTTCCAAGAGCTCCACCGTTCCAGAAATTAAAGGACGACACTCTTGCATAAGCACCAAAGTGTGGGAACGTAAAGGGATCGGAACCTCTTCCGAATGCAGAAGAATAGTCTGTTCTAAATCCACCAGATATACCGCCAATTTCACCCCAATCTAATTTTTCATCAACAACATATCCATAAGTAACAAATGGAGTTTTTGTATCGGTAACAACTTTATAGGTACCCATATTCGACATTGTAAATGGAGTAAATGACGGAGCATCTACACCATAAGCAAGAAAAGCAGTGGATACATTTTTACGGTAATCATAAGCTGCGTATGTAGTAGACTTAATTGGCAGCTTGATCCCAAAATCCTTATCCAAATCCAATCTTATAGTAAGAGAAGGCAAGAAATTCTGGAATGTGGTTTTATAAACTTGCCTGTTAATTTCACCTGTTTCCGTTGGCTTATTGGGGGCACCAGCACTATAACGAGGAGAATAATATTCTAACCAATAATCCCAATAATCTGCATTTAGATTATTATCCTGAGCGTCTATACGGTAAACAATATCCCGATTTTGGTAGTTAATACCATATTTCACATCGGCTTCAAAGTATTTCAAAAATTTATAGTTAGCGCTGAAATTCTGGATCACATCAATTTTCTCATCATCGGGGTGACCATATTGGTTTTGGTAATTTGGATTATAACCATTTACACCAACTCCATCCCCAAAGTATGCACCATAATTACCGTCTGGGCTTTTGTAGTCATAATTTGCAAATGGCCTTGAATTGTTCAATGCGTAAAGGACTGTACGCCCAGTTTCATCCAATAATGTATTTTTTGTGTACACCAATTGAGTGAGTGACCTGATCTTTAAATTCTTAATAGGTTCTATCCCAACATTGGCTATAAAATTGCTTCGGGCATATTTTCCATTGCCTTTAAAAACACTTTCCTGCCGGGTATCTGATCCTGTAATATTAAAGTCAAGCCTGTCCCTGGAACCATTAATTGAAATGGAGTTATTATAAGTATAGGCATTCTGGAAAAACATTTTATTATGATCATAATACTGCAAATTCTTGTCATAATCCTTTATATTATTATTAGTTGGGTCCAGGCTATTCCAAACTACATTTTCTTTGTAATGGCTGAGAAGAGGATCAAAAACTAAGGGCACACCTGAACTATTTACTACATTATTATTAGCGTCTGTTACAAGACTATGATGAAAAGCTTTATGAAGATCCCCAACATTCAGCAATGAATTTTGAGCAATACTGGAAGAAATATCAATATTCAGTTTTCCATTTCTTCCTTTTTTACTGAATAACTGGATAACACCATTGGCTCCCTGTGCCCCGTACATTGTAGCTGCAGCAGCGCCTTGTATCACTTCAATTCTTTCGATTGAATTCACATCTAAAGAATTGAAATCTGTAGCTTTCACTTCAATACCGTCTAACAAGATCATGGGAAAAGTTCCGCTTCTCAAAGTGTTGATACCTCTTAAAAGAATGTTCGTTGGTTGACCGGGATTCCCGTTTACAGAACTGATCTGGGCTCCGGCAATTTTACCTACCAGGGCCTGATCAATAGTAGCAGTAGGAGCAGCAGGCAGTTTGTCGGCCGAAATGCTTTCCACAGCTATAGCAAGCTTTCGTTTTGAAGTAGCGGCTCCTGTTCCTGTAACAACTACTTCGCTCATCCCTTTAACATCTGTTACAAGGGAAACTGAAACATTGGAAGTAGCGGCTACTTCCTGTGTTTCAAATCCAATTGCACTGATGATTAAGGTTGCATTGTTTTTTACTTTGATAGTAAAGGTGCCTGTAGAGCTGGCGGTAACACCATTTTTAGTGCCCTTTTCTTTTACAGAAGCGTTTGGTATCGGTGAACCGGTTGCATCAGCTACCTTACCAGTGACTTCTGTCGTCTGTGCCCATGCTGTATTAGTAATACAGAACAGGAGAACCAGACTGAGTCCGATTAGTTTTCTCATAATTTGTAGTTTTGTGAAGTGATTGTAGTATCCAAATATAGGATTTCTATTTATTCGCCTAACCTTTACATGACAAAAAAGACCGTGCATCCTGCTGCACGGCCTTTAAGAAATATAATCTGCCTTTAATAACATTTAATTTCGGTCCCGGCCCCCCAGGTATATCATTATATATTGTACTAGAGTAACCACCGCTGCTAATGCAGCTACAACATAGGTCATAGCAGCCCATTTTAATGCGTCCTTCGCTTTTGGATATTCGGTACTATTCGTCACATTGGTTGTTTCTAACCAGGCCAGTGCTCTTCTACTGGCATCAAACTCAACAGG
Source organism: Bacteroidota bacterium (assembly GCA_005882975.1). GTDB lineage: Bacteria > Bacteroidota > Bacteroidia > Chitinophagales > Chitinophagaceae > VBAS01. Next base: position 6,532 of record VBAS01000020.1, read on the forward strand.
TAAAGTGATCAGCGTAAATAAAACGGTTATGGCCATCATTGCAATACCTACCAATAGCAAAGTTGTATTTCCAGAGGCTGCCATAATTACTCCTATTAATAATACAATATTTACAAAGTTTGAGGTCAATTGAACGACAGGTACCAGACGACTTCTCATCGTAAGCCAGCTGTACGAATTGGCGTGCTGTACAGCATGTCCGCATTCATGCGCAGCAACGGCGGCAGACGAAATACTCGTTCCCTCGTAAACCTCCGGACTTAGATTTACAGTTTTTTTTGCCGGATCATAATGGTCAGATAAAAAGCCTTGGGAAGCAGTGACCTGAACATCAAAAATTCCGTTTTCCCTCAACATCTTTTCCGCTACTTGTTTTCCGGACATTCCGTTAGCAAGAGGTATTTTGCTATACTTTGAAAACTTGCCTTTAAGTATCATTGAAACTATCAAACTGATACCTATAAATAAGAAAGAGACAAGCATAATTCCTGGTGTCATATTAATTTGTTTTAAAGGAAATTATATCAAAGCTGGTTCCATTTTCATAAAATGAAAAAAAGGCAACTTACCACTGATTTTTGCAGTCTTTTTGACATTAAAATAAAATTGGATTAAGTTAAAAAGAAATCTGCTTTATTCAAAATAATTTAGATATAACGTTCTGTTTTTTAGTTGATTATACCTAGTTCAATTATCTTGTTTAAGCCAGCTCCATCGCCGCACAAGTTAACCCAAAAGTTATACACAGGAAGAAAAAATTATTTTGAAATGTGAGTCAGAATTGTAACTTAGTATCAGAATTTAATGGGTTAGTAAGTAAGAGGGTCAATCAACAAGATTGGCCCTTTTTACTTTTATAACCTGACTTCTTTATTTATCCCTTACATTTTTATTTTTCTATTGATCTTATTAATTTATTTCAAAGATCTATTTTTTGAAAATTACTTTCATTTAAAACACGATGCAGATGTTGACGAAAACCTAACTTTATTTTTATGAGTAAAGTGAAAAAAGCTTTTTTCTGTCAGAACTGCGGATATGAAAGTGTGAAATGGATTGGTCAATGTCCGTCATGCAATCAATGGAACAGCTTTGTTGAAGAAATAATACAAAAAGAAACTGCAAAAAGTAATGGATGGGAGCATTACAATGAAACAGCTGAAAGAGTTAACAAGACGATTCAGCTAAATGAAATTAAAAGTAATGAAGAAAAAAGGATCTTAACAGGTGATGAGGAATTGAACCGGGTATTAGGTGGTGGTATTGTTCCCGGAAGTATTGTACTTGTTGCAGGTGAACCAGGTATTGGTAAATCAACGTTGTTTTTACAAATTGGTTTAAACATGTTGAATAAAGTTATTCTTTATATAAGTGGTGAGGAAAGTGAGCAACAAATAAAAATGCGTGCAGACAGATTAAGAAAAGATCCTTCACTTAACTCAGGAGAAAATTTCTATTTACTTACTGAAACATCTACCCAGATCATTTTCCAGGAAATAAAAAAATTAAAACCAACCCTTGTAATTATAGATTCAATTCAAACCTTACAAACACCTTATATAGATTCCTCACCCGGCAGTATATCTCAAATTCGTGAATGTGCTTCCGAATTTCAACGTTTTGCAAAAGAAACTGACACCCCTGTTTTTTTGATCGGGCATATTACTAAAGACGGAGCAATCGCCGGGCCGAAGATCCTTGAACACATGGTTGACACCGTTTTACAATTTGAAGGTGACCGTCATTATGCATATCGTATTTTAAGAACATTGAAAAATCGCTATGGCAGCACTTCAGAGCTAGGAATATATGAAATGAGCGATGCGGGAATGCGGGCAGTTACAAATCCGAGTGAAATATTAATAACTCAAAAAGAAGATCAATTAAGTGGAATTGCAATTGCGGCAACAATTGAAGGCATGCGGCCACTATTAATAGAAGTACAAGCATTGGTCACTCAATCAGTTTATGGAACACCGCAGCGAACAGTAAGTGGCTTTGATCTAAGAAGATTACAACTATTATTAGCAGTATTAGAAAAAAGAGGTGGTTTTCATTTTGGAGTAAAAGATGTATTTATAAATATAGCTGGCGGATTAAAAATTGAAGACCCTTCAATTGATCTTGCAGTATTATGTGCTCTTTTGTCCTCTTTTGAGGACACGTCATTGCACCACCATATTTGTTTTGCCGGGGAAGTTGGATTGAGTGGTGAGATAAGAGCAGTGAACAGAATAGACCAACGTATTGCCGAAGCGGAAAAACTTGGTTTTGAAAAGATCATTGTTTCAAAATACAATCAGAAAGGATTGGCAAAGCAAAAATTCAATATTGAAATTGTGACGATGGGACAGGTAGAGGAGTTGTACCGATATCTATTTTAAGTAACTTAATGGATCATTTAAAATGATCGGTTTCAAAGAAATAAAAGAATCACTACTGCATGTTGTCTTTCCTCATGTTTGCGATGGGTGCGGCAGCGACCTGTTGAATATTGAAAGTCGTTTATGTATTCGGTGTCTTTCTTCTCTGCCTGAAACAAATTTTGAAATTCATCCAAACAATCCAGTTGAAAAAGACTTTTGGGGACGATTGCAAATAATAAATGCTTCTGCTCATTTATATTTTACAAAAGAGTCACTTGTGCAGCATCTGATGCATCAACTAAAATATAACGGCAATAAAGAGCTGGGATTACAATTAGGAAGATTAATGGGAAATGCTTTAAAAAATGCAATCCGTTTCAATGAAATAGATGCATTAGTTCCATTGCCACTTTTTCCCTCGAAAGAAAAAAAGAGAGGTTATAATCAGGCAACGATCCTCTGTGAAGGAATAGCAGAAATTTTGTTATTACCGATCTTAGATAAGGCAATCACAAGACCTCAGCATACAGAGACCCAAACCAAAAAAGGAAGAATCGAACGATGGAAGAATATTGAGGGGAAATTTCAGCTAATAGATCCAGCGGCCATTGAAAATAAACATTTGCTGTTGGTAGATGACGTAGTTACTACCGGTGCGACACTCGAAGCATGCGGACATGAACTATTAACAGCAAAAAACGTAAAACTATCTATTGCTACTCTTTGTGTCGCTTCCCGTTAATTCTTTCTTGTAAATATACCTGTCATCATTTCTTCTTTCAAACACTTCGTTTTACTTTTGACATCAATGAAGAACCTCCTTTTTATTTCCATATCCATTCTTATACTTTTTAATGCCTGCAAGAAGGAATCTTTCATTACAAGCCCCGATGCTCAAGTCTCCCTTTCAGACGAAGAATTAAAATTTGATACTGTTTTTACTACAACAGGTTCCATCACTCAGTCTTTTAAAATAATAAATGAGAATGATCAAAAGCTTCGTCTTTCATCTATTAAACTGATGGGTGGCAACAGTTCTTATTTTAAAATAAATGCCGATGGTTTTGTTGGACCTGAAGTTTCAAATATTGAAATTGAAGCAAATGACAGTGTTTATGTTTTTGTATCCGTAAGTATAAATCAAAATGCGGCCAATATTCCTTTTATTGTTGAGGATAGTATACAAATAAATTATAATGGCACAACGAAGCAGGTAAACCTGGAAGCATGGGGGCAGAATGCACATTTTTATCGCGATAAAGAAATTACCGTTAACGAAATATGGAATAACGATCTGCCTTATGTGATCCTTGGGTCACTAACAATTGATCCAAATAAAAAACTTACTATTAATAAAGGATGTCGTATTTATGTGCATGCTGATGCTCCGATAATTGTAGACGGCACATTAGAAGTAAATGGCGCAAAGGATACCATTGATCGTGTTCAATTCCGCGGCGACCGGCTTGATGAACCTTATAACGATTTTCCCGGCGGATGGCCCGGTATTTATTTCAGAAGTACGAGTAAGGACAATGTGTTTAATTATGCAGTCATTAAAAATGCTTACCAGGCTTTGGCTGTCCTGGATCTTTCAACAAATCCAAAATTGACTTTGAACGAATGTATTATTGACAATGCATATGATGCTGGCATCATTGCTGTCAACAGCAGCATAAGAGCAAGAAATTGTTTGATCAGTAATTGTGGTCAAAATGTGGTTCTTGCTAAAGGTGGCGATTATCAATTTACTCATTGCACAGTTGCCACCTTTTCTAATAATTATATTCTTCATCGTGATCCTGTTCTTTATGTAAGTAATTATGTTCTTGTAAATAATGTTCCGGATGCAAAAGCTCTGACAGCCGTATTTCGCAATTGTATTTTCTGGGGACAAGATGGAACGGTGGAAGATGAAGTGGTGGTTACAAAAAGTGGCACCACTGCTTTCAATGTCAATTTTGA
>VBAS01000345.1 GCA_005882975.1 Bacteroidota bacterium
GATCATTTTTGTTTGAGAAGAACAAAAACCTCTTAAAACAGGTGCTAATGATGCAGCTTTTGCTAATCTTTCTTTTTTAACTAATGATTCAATTTTCTGTCCACCGAAGATTGGTCCCTTCTTACCATAATTATCTTCGAGGTACTGTGCACAGGTTTCGATCACTTCCAGGGTATTGATATAACTTTCATAAGCAGTATCGCCCCATGTAAATAATCCATGTGAACCCAGCATGATACCACGAATACCCGGGTTTTCATCCAAACATTTTTTAAGTTTTAACCCGAGGTCAAAACCTGGTTTTAACCCAGCATGATACCACGAATACCCGGGTTTTCATCCAAACATTTTTTAAGTTTTAACCCGAGGTCAAAACCTGGTTTTTGCCATTCTACCCAACCAATTGTTCCATCAAATAATTCTTTAGTGATCTTCTTTCCATCTTTTGCTGCCGCTATTGCAATTGCCGCATCCGGATGTAAGTGATCGATATGCTTAAATGGAAGAAACCCATGCAAGGGTGTATCAATGGACGGCGCTTTTGAAGACAGATCATAAATGCAATGATTAAAAAGCTCTACCATTTCATCTTCATGATCAATGCCACGATAAATATTTTTCAAACTGCGCAACCTATCAACATATAATGCAGCAAGCCCGTTACGCTTCATAGTACCGAGATCTCCGCCACTTCCTTTTACCCACATCACTTCGGTTTCCTTACCAGTCAATGGATCTTTCGCCATTGCTTTGCACGATGTATTGCCGCCTCCATAATTTGTAAGACGAAGATCCGCACCTAATAAATTAGAGCGATAAACCAACAATGCTACTTCATCACCAGCTAAAGCTGCTGCTTTAGCCTCGTCCCACAAGTAGCTTACATGTTTAAATTCGACTGTTGCTGTTGACATATGATAAAGCTTTTTGTTGTTTCAATTTCTCATGTCGGTTATTTCCAATACCCACGATTATAACTGCAAGTATGATGGTAAGAATACCCACTGCAATTGTTCTTGATGTTTTCTTGGATACTCCTTTCCATTCTTTTAATATGATGCCCCACATGTTTGCAACAAGAATAATAAATGCCATGTGAAGGATCCATGAGCTGGGACCATTTCCTAATTTACTTTCGCCCATGCCATAAAAAAAGAATTGGAGAAACCATGTAGTGCCCGCCAGCGCTGCAAACATGTAATTATTAAATAGCGGTGTCTTTTTATTTGTATAATCACCAAAGGTTTTATTACGGGCATTCAGTATCATACACCATATAAAGTTGGTGGTAAGACCTCCCCATAATAAGACAACATAAATAACATTGTTACGGTACAGAAATTCCCCTTCACCGGGATGAGCCAGCTTCCACGCTTCGTTCGCCACCGCACCCATTGAATGACCAGCCTCTAATCCAAAATTAAAACAAGCACTAAGAACACCAGATACAATTGAAACAAACATACCCAGCGCAAACTTGTATTCTGTTTTTACTTCCATACCATGCGGATCGCCTGAAGCTTTTAATTGTCTTTCTTTCATGGTACCTGCTTTGCCGCAAATAATAATGCCGAGAATACAAACAACTAAACCAGCTAAAACTGTCAAACCCCAGGTGGATCCACACATCATACTAAAAGTATCTTTGCCTGCTACAGGTGAAAAATCATAATAGATGGAAGGTATCAATGCACCGAATACCATACATAAACCAAGAATGATACTGCTACCTAATGACACGCCGAGATAGCGAACTCCTAAACCATAGGTCAGACCACCTATCCCCCATAACAATCCAAAGAAGAATGTAATTAAAAGAGTAGAAAGACCAGTCGAACTTATTATATCATTAAAATGAGGGATCGTAAGCCATGCAGCAAGTGGGGGAACAATGAGCCATGAAAATAATCCGCCAACGATCCAATAGCTTTCCCAATGCCATCCTTTTACTTTTTTATAAGGGATATAAAAACTGCCTGACGCAAAACCGCCGATAAAGTGGAAAATAACTCCTAATATGACTTGCATTCGTAGATTGTTTTAAAATGGCAAAAACCGGGAGATAAAAATAATGTCCCTCTCCTTAACTCCTATCATGTACTGTCTGTTAAAAATATTTTTTAACTATGACTTTTTTGTTAACTCCTGCTTCTGTAGCCAATCAAAAAATCGATCCATCCACGAGTCAACTGGAAGATCTTGCTTTTTTGTACCAAAGCCATGCTTTCCTTTTTCGTACATGTGCAACTCTGCTGGTTGTTTTGCAGCAAGCCATTTGAGATAAATATGAACACTATGAGTGGCGAGACCAAGAGCATCGTCACTTGCTGCAGCAGTAAATATGGGTGTCTTTATGGATGGAACTTTTGAGCCTATAATAGCATTTTCATAAGCATAAATTGGTGCAACAAAATTTGGTCGACTATCATCTGTAGCGCTGTACACAACAGACATTGTTAATGTACCGCCTGCTGAAAATCCCATGAATCCAATTTTGTTGGGATCTATTTTATATTCACCCGCATGCTGCCGTACATATTTTACAGCAGCTATTCCATCCTGCAATGCAAGAGGGATAACAGGTGCGTTCAGGGAATCAAGCTTCTTAAAGTTTTGAGTTGCCATTAAATTGCCAATACTATTTTCAGGATGTGCCGGGTCATCATGAACCAAACGATATTTTAGCACAAAAGCAGTGATGCCCTTTGCATTTAAGCGTTTTGCTACTTCAGTTCCTTCGAGATCATAAGCAAGTGCATGAAATGCACCACCCGGCGCAACGATCACTGCTATACCATTAGGATTGGAAGGAAGAAAGACTGTTAATGAAGGTTTGGAAACATCAAATAAAATGGTTCCTATATCAACTTTAATTTCTCTTTCATCCCAATTCCATTTTTCTGAGCCGGGAGCTTTTCCATTATAAAGTTGAATTACCTGTTGGCAAAAAATTGCATTGACAAAAAGAGAAAGCAGGAAGGCAAAAAATATATTTTTCATAATATGAAATTAAAATCTTTATCTATTGCATATAAAAAACTTCAACAAGAGGAACTGAAACCGGCGAATTATCTGGATTCGATTCCATGATATCTTTCATATATGCCCACCATTTTTTCATAACGGGATGTGAGGGTAATTCATCCAGTTTTTTTGCATCGGATATTTTCAAAGACCCAAATAAAAAACCAGTTGCATCATCAAGGAAGATAGAATACTCGTGGACACCTTTTTCTTTCAATAGATCAGAAAGTTCTGGCCATATTTCATCATGTCTTTTTTGTATTCGTTCTCTTTGCCTTTGAATAATTTCATTTTGAACGCTATTCTTTGCATGTATTATACAGTTATTTCAAACGAATTTAATTCAGTCTTCCAAAAATTCACTAATAAATCGAAAGTAATTACCTTTCGGATATAGAAATTACCGCTGCCACATATGAAAAAAAATACTCTTTTTCAGTATATAAATATTGATTACTTATCAGCCACTCCTAAATATATGCAGCTGGCAAATTCAGTGATCAATGCCATTAATGAAGAAAAGATAGGAAAAGATGACCTGTTACCCTCCATCAATGAACTCAGCTTTGAATTTGAAATATCAAGAGATACTGCGGAAAAAGGTTATAAATACTTGAAACAAATTGGCATCCTCGGTTCCGTACCGGGCAAAGGTTATTTTGTAAAATCAACCGAGGTAAATCAACCGCTCAAAGTATTCCTCCTTTTCA
>VBAS01000021.1 GCA_005882975.1 Bacteroidota bacterium
TGGTCGCACTGGCTACAGGTGGCGTTGTAATAGGCGGAGAATTTTTTCTTGCAGGATGTAAAAGCAAAGATGCTGTAGTAGCAGGAACTGCTTTTTCAGCAGACAATATTGCTTTTCTTGATGAAATAGCAGAAACGATCATACCGAAAACCACGACTGCTGGTGCTAAAGAAGCAGAGGTTGGTAAGTTCATGACTGTTATGGTAAATGATTGCTATGAAGAAGCTGATCAAAAAACATTTCATGAAGGAATGAAGAAATTAGACGAGGCTTGTAATAAAATGCATGGACATAGTTTTATGAAAGCTGAGCCAGCTCATCGTAAAGAATTATTGACCTCGCTTGATAAGGAAGCAAAAGAATACATGAAAACTAAAAAGAAAGAAGATCCTAATCATTATTTTTTGATGATGAAGCAACTTACTTTATTGGGTTACTTTACTTCAAAACCCGGATTGGAACAAAATTTCGATTATAAACAAGTGCCGGGAAAATATGATGGAGCTGTGCCTTATAAAAAAGGAGATAAATTATTTGTTTAATAATTAATCAATATACATATGAAAAGAAATGAGTTTTTGAAATTAAGCGGCGGACTTGCATTGGCAGGACTTGCATCAAAGTCAGGCTTTGCCTCACTTAACGGGGAAGCAGCTAAACTGAAGAACTTTGGAATACAATTATGGAGTGTTCGTGATGATCTTGCAAAAGATCCGAAAGGTGTTTTAAAACAATTGGCGTCGTATGGCTATAAACAAATTGAAAGTTTTGAAGGCGCCAAAGGGATTTTTTGGGGAATGAGCAATACAGAATTTAAAACTGAGATGGATAATTTAGGAATGAAAATAATTTCCAGCCATTGCGACATCAGTAAAGATTTTGAAAAGAAAGCAGCTGATGCGGCGGCTATCGGAATGAAATACCTGATCTGCCCCTATAAAGGACCACAAAAAGATCTTGATGCGTTTAAAAAATTTGCAGATGAGTTCAACCAGAAAGGTGAAATATGTAAGAAGAACGGAATTCGTTTTGCATACCATAATCATGATTATTCTTTTGCTACAATGAATGGTGAAATGGGACAAGATGTAATGATGAAGAATACAAACCCAGCTCTTGTAGATTTTGAATTGGATATGTACTGGGTAGTTGCAGCGGGACAGGATATTGAAACATGGTTAAAAAAATATCCAAAACGTTTTCGCTTATGCCATGTAAAAGACCGTAAGAAGGGAGCACCTTTAACCGACAAAGATGAAAGTGTTGTAGTAGGTACCGGAAGTATTAACTATCCAAAGATCCTGAAGACTGCAAAAAAGTATGGAATGGAATATTATATAGTTGAGCAAGAAAAGTGGGAAGGAACAACTCCCATGCAAGCTGCACGGGCTGATGCCGCTTACATGAAAACACTTTCTATCTAAGAAAAATCACAATAACGCATTTCTTAAAGCCCTGACCTCGTCGGGGCTTATTTCATTATTAGAATAGCTCTCTTCTGAATTTGCAAAGGAATGATGAATAAACTGCATGCGACTTTTTGCTTTTCCGCGAAGTGAAGAATGAAATTCTATACAACCTGTTTTTTCAGCAAGCATTTTAATATTATCTTTTCTTACACCACTGCCCGGCATAATGATGATACGGTCATCTGCCTTTTTATTTAACTCAGCTATCAAATCAACAGCTTTACTATTGACTACCGACTCCTGACTACCAACTGACGGCTGTTGTCCTGAAGTAAGAATTCGCTGGCAACCTATCTCTATTAATTCTTCTAATGCTACAAATGGATCTTTACACCGATCGAATGCACGATGAAATGTAACTTCTAATGGATATGCAAGCTCGATCAGTTCAGAAGTTCTTGTCATATCAATAGTTCCATCCATATTTAATAAACCAATTACTATTCCTTCGCATCCTAATTCTTTACACAGTTTTATATCATTCTTCATTATTTCAAACTCATCCTTTGTATAAAGAAAATCTCCACCTCTTGGACGAATGATCGGGAACAAAGCGATATCAAAAGCCTCCCTGCATTTTTTTATATGCGCATACGAAGGAGTAGTACCACCTTCGGCAAGATTTGCGCAAAGCTCAATACGATCAGCGCCGCCTTCAACTGCCGATTTGGTAGTCAGAAAATCGGAAGTAGCTATTTCAATGAGATATTTCATAAATGATCAATGCTCAATTTTCAATATTCAATGTTCAATTAAATAAGACTTGAACATTGAGCATTGATCATTGAATATTTTTAACGGGATTAAACCAACTCTTACTTTTAACGAGTTTTTCTTCTGTAGAATTCTTTATTGCATACTCAAACCCGGGATGGATAGCAAAAGAACCAACCTGTCCTTGTTTATTTACTGCAAGAAATGCGACCTGAATTTCTTTTACTTTATCGCCTTTGATCTTTACAATGCGTTCTACAATTTTCTTACAAGCTGCTTCCGGAGATAACCCTTGTCTCATTAATTCAACAACCGAATGTGAACCGGCAACACGGATCACATCTTCACCCTGCCCGGTTGCTGTACATGCTCCTACTTCATTATCTACAAATAATCCCGCACCAATGATTGGTGAGTCTCCTACCCTTCCACGCATTTTAAATCCTGCACCACTGGTTGTGCAGCTTCCACTTAAATTTCCAAATGAATCCATTGCCACCATTCCAATTGTATCATGATTCCATTCTCCGCTCTCTAATTTAGCTGGTGCAAATGGTCCGTGTCCTTGTTTATTTTCGACATTAATTGCTGGTGGTTTGTATTCTGATTTTTTCAACCAATTCTCGTACGCTTTTTTTGCATCTTCAGAAAGTTTTTGTTCTTCCAAAGGAAAGCCTTCTGCCACTGCAAATTGCTGGGCACCGGCACCAACAAGCATTACATGCGGTGTTTTCTCCATCACTCTTCTTGCAACAGAGATCGGATGTTTTATTCTTTCTAAAAAAGCAACACTACCGCAATTGAATTTATCATCCATAATACTTGCGTCAAGTGTAACAAAACCATCACGGTCAGGATTAGCACCAAGCCCGACACAACAATTTTGCGAATCCTCTGTGACCATTACACCTTTTTCCACTGCATCTAAAGCTTTCCCGTTTTTACTCAATACATCCCATGCAGCCTTGTTAGCCGCAAGTCCGGCGTCCCATGTTGAAATAACAACTGGTTTTCCGGTAACTATTTCCTGTGATGGCATAGCTTGTACTTTATTCGCCAATAGAGCTGCAAAAGAAGTAAAAGCAGAACCATGAATAAACTTTCTCCTGTTGATCATTGTTTAGGAATTAGGAAAGCCGAAATTAATCATCAATAAAAACTGACAAAACGATGCTTCAATTACCATACATCAATTCCAACCCTGCCATAAAGCCTGAACTTTGCCATAGATTTGTTTCAAATCAATTAGGAACAGATTTTGACAAAATACATTCATCATGAAAATAGAAATAATATCAGGAAGTCCGAGAGTGAATAGTATAACAAGAAGAGTGGCTTTACATTTAAAAAAATGGTTGGATAGTAATACAGAGCATGAAACAGGGATCATAGATATGAAAGACTGGAATTTGCCGCCGGTACAGTCAGTTTTTGTATCTATTGACAGAACACCGGATCAATTTAAGCCACTTGCTAAGAAAATTTTTGAAGCAGATGCTTTTATTCTAGCTACACCGGAGTACAATGGAAGTTATTCGCCAGCGATGAAAAATTTGCTTGACCATTTTCCAAAACAACATCATAAACCTTTTGGGATTGTGACAGCATCACCTGGCGGTTTTGGTGGTATCAGGGCTTCGCAACAACTTCTTTTGTTAATACCTTCTTTGTTTGGTATCGCATCACCTTACTTGTTGATTGTACCAGCTGTTGATAAAAAATTTGACGAACAAGGAAATTTGCTTGATAGTAGCTTTGAAAAAAGTGTACACAATTTTATCACTGAACTTTTGTGGTTGGCAGAAAAGATCGTGAAAGAAAAGGCTGTTGTATAAGCCCCTTGTCCCCCTAAAGGGAAGACTTAGCAGGGAACAACTTTATTCAATTGAAAAGTTCTTTAAAATTTATTGGGATGTGATGCAGCCAGCATTTGTAATCCTATTCAACTGCTGTTGCGTCGCACACTTCAACGACAGAATCATTTATCAACATTTATTAATTTTCTTAAAAGTTCATTTAGGAGTTTAGAGTTTATGAAAGCAATTCTTCATAAAGCAAACACGAGAGGTCATGCGAATCATGGCTGGCTTGATAGTTATCACACTTTTAGTTTCGCAGTTTACCACGATCCTGAACGAGTTCATTTTGGTGCCTTAAGAGTTTTGAATGACGATACAGTGGCTGGCGGCATGGGCTTCGGTACACATCCCCATGATAATATGGAGATCATTTCTATTCCGACAAGTGGAGATCTTGAACATAAGGATAGCATGGGTAATGCTCAAGTGATAAAGCAAGGTGATGTGCAGGCAATGAGTGCGGGAACCGGTATTCAGCATGGCGAAAAAAATAAGAATTCCGACAAGCCGGTTAAGTTTTTCCAGATATGGGTTTTCCCAAATAAAAAAAATGTGGAACCGCGATATGATCAGAAAAGTTTTTCTGATACAGATAAGCATAATAAGCTTTTGACAGTTGTATCACCAATTGGTACCAATGACGGTGGTGTACAAATACACCAGGATGCATGGTTTAGTTTGGGAAAACTGGATAAAGATTTCAATACAGATTATAAATTAAAGAATAATAAAAATGGTGTTTATGCATTTGTGATCGAAGGTTCGGTTTCGATCAATGGTGAAAAATTGGAGAAGAGAGATGGGTTGGCAATTTCTGAAACAGATGCATTGAAAATTAATGCCGACAGTAATGCGGAAATTCTATTAATGGAAGTACCTATATAAGGAGTTAGTAATTGGAGTTTGGAATTAAGCCCAATTACTGATTTGCAAATTCCTAATTCCAAAAAGAAAAAATCATGAGCAGTCAAAGATCAGTTGAAGCAGTAATAGCACCGCCTCCACCTCACATGGTTGGAGATGGTTTCAGGGTACATAATTTTTTTCCCGGCACGAAACAGATCGGGAAAACAAGAATGAGTCCTTTCTTTATGCTTGACTATGGTTCCAAAATTGATTTCAGTCCGAAAGACGAACCACGTGGTGTCGGTGTGCATCCGCATGCTGGGTTTGAAACAGTGACAATAGCCTATCACGGTAAAGTGGCGCATCATGATAGCGCAGGCAACAGCGGCATCATTGGTGAAGGCGATGTACAATGGATGACAGCAGGTTTGGGGCTTTTGCATAAAGAATATCATGAAGAAGAGTTCAGCAAGAAAGGCGGGCCATTTCAAATGGTACAGTTGTGGGTGAATCTTCCTGCAAAGGATAAAAAAACAAAGCCCAAATACCAGGAGATCACCAATAGTAAAATGGGCAGGTATAATTTGCCCGGTGAAAAAGGTTTTGTTGAAGTAATTGCAGGTGAATATAATGGAGTAAAAGGTCCTGCCACAACATTCACTCCTATTCATGCTTACAATGCAAGATTGAAAAAAGATGCAAAGCTGGATCTAAGTTTTCCAAAGGAATATAATACAGGTTTGTTGGTAATAGAAGGAAATGTAAAAGTAAATGGAATCAATGTCCATGCAGATCATTTTGTTTTATTAAAAAATGATGGCGAAGATCTTTCTATTGAAACAACTGAAGATTCGATCATATTAATTCTATCTGGTGAGCCGATCAATGAACCGATCGTTGCCTACGGACCATTTGTAATGAATACATGGGAAGAAATAGAAAAGGCGATAGATGATGTGAATGCAGGGAAGTTTGGAGTGTTGGCAGATTAACTAAGAAAGTCAATATGTATATAAGGTATATAAAGTAAGAACATTCTTTATATACCTTTTTACTTTATATACCTCCAGATCTTTTTCTTTCCATAAAAGCAAGAAGATTCTTTTTCGCATTATTCTGAACTGCTCTTTTCATAAATCCGGTCCAGCCAAACCATACACCTTTCCATCCGAGTGCCTGGCCGATCCATGTACTCAGCCTGAAAGCATCACTATGCTCAATGATCTTTCCATCTTTGATTCTCATAAATGCTTTTATGTTATTGGTCACTTTATTCCCTGTTTTCGAAAAAGTGTATTTAGCCACCCATTTACAAGTAGCATACTCTTCGTCGATCAATTCAATATCAGAAAAAGTCAAAGAAAAATCTTTTGCGTTCTTACATAACATTTCCCACATGCATTTTAATTCATCCGCTTTTAATGTCAGGAAAACAGGATCGCTGAAAATGATATCATCACTATAGCAATCATTCATGGTTTTATAGTCCAATCTTTGAAATGCTGAATAAAATCGTTCTATGACTTGCTTATTATCATTCATAAAATAGTTAGTTGATGTAAATAGAGATACCTAAATTTATACTCCCCGAAGGGGTCTCGTAAGGAGTACTTTGTACCTTCGGACAAATCTAAATCATCATGCTCCGCAAACTACTTCTCCCTCCATTTTTATTTTCATTCGTCTTATTAAAAGCACAAACTGACCAGGATAGTTTATGGATCCGTGAAAATTATACTAAGAAAGAGATCTATATCCCCATGCGGGATGGTGTAAAGCTTTTCACTGCAGTTTATACACCAAAAGACATGAGTGAAAAGCACCCGATATTAATGAACCGCACTCCTTATTCATGTGCTCCTTATGGCGCTGATTTTTCCGGTCGTTTAACAGGCAGTCATTGGAAATATTATTGTCGTGAAAATTACATTATCGTAATCCAGGATGTAAGAGGAAGATGGATGAGTGAAGGTGAGTTTGTGGATATTCGTCCATTTATCAAAGACAAAAAAACAAATAACGATATCGATGAAGCCAGCGATACTTATGATGCGATCGATTGGCTGATAAAAAATCTTCCAAACAATAATGGCAATGTGGGAGTATTTGGAATTTCCTATCCCGGTTTTTATTCAACAATGGCTGCTGCTTCGGGACATCCTGCATTAAAAGCAGTAAGTCCGCAGGCACCGGTTACAGAATGGTTTTTAGGAGATGATTTTCATCATAACGGCGCATTCTTCCAGATGGATGGATTTAGTTTTTATTCTGGCTTTGGAAAGCCAAGACCAAAACCAACAACAATTGGCCCGTCTGGATTTGATTTTAAGATCAGGGATAATTATAAATTTTATTTAGAGGCCGGTACTTTAAAAAGTCTCGCGAAGATGATGGGAGACAGTATAAAATTCTGGAAAGACCTATATGCACATCCAAGCTATGATGAATGGTGGAAAGCACGCAATGCAAGAAATGCAATGTATAATATTAAGCCTGCTATGCTTATTGTGGGTGGTTTGTTTGATGCAGAGGATTGCTATGGTGCATGGAATTTATATAAGGCCATTGAAAAACAAAACCCCGGTATTCATAATAAATTAGTGATGGGCCCGTGGAGTCACGGACAATGGAGCAGTCGCGATGGTACAAGAATGGGAAATATCCAGTTTGGTTCAAACACTGCATTGTGGTATCAGAATAATATCGAGATCCCGTTCTTTAATTATTATTTGAAGGGGAAAGGAACTGATCCAAATTTATCTGAAGCAACAATTTTCTTTAGTGGAGAAAATCAATGGCATAATTTAAATCAATGGCCACCGGCTAATATTTCCAACCAGCCAATTTATTTTCAACCAAATGGAAATCTGTCGTGGAATAAACCAACGGTATCGAAAAGTGCAAGCGAATATATAAGCGATCCTGCACATCCTGTTCCTTATACAGAGGATGTTCATTTCGATCGCACTGCTGCCTATATGGACGATGACCAGCGATTTGCTTCAAGAAGAACAGATGTATTGACTTTTCAAACGGATATCTTAAGTGAAGATCTAACTCTTGCAGGGCCTGTTATTGCAGATCTAGCAGTTAGCATAACAGGAACAGATGCTGATTTTGTTGTAAAGATCATTGATGTGTTTCCAGATGATTTTAGTTACCCTAACTCAGCAGCACAACAAGGTCGTGCAGGTGGAGGCAGTTATCCAATGGGTGGTTATCAAATGCTGGTGAGAGGCGAGATTATGAGAGGCAAATTCAGAAACAGTTTTGAAACTCCAACTCCATTTACTCCAAATAAAATAGAAAAAGTAAAATTCGATCTGCCGGATGTAGCGCATACATTTAAGAAGGGTCACCGTTTGATGATACAAATACAAAGCAGTTGGTTCCCTTTAGCAGATCGCAATCCGCAAAAATTTGTAAACATCTATGAAGCTGATATTACAGATTTTCAAAAAGCAGTTATAAAAATTTATCATGATGCTGCTAATAGCAGCAATATAGTTTTACCAATAATGAAATAAGCATGAAGCAATATTTGTTTTGTCTTTTTATTTTTTATACTACAGTTTCATTTGCACAAAATGAAAACTATGTAAAAGAAAACTATACAAAGATCGACACGACGATCTCCATGCGTGATGGAATAAAATTATACACGATCATCTATGTACCGAAAGATTCATCCCAACGATACCCCATCCTGATGCAACGTACTCCGTATAGTGTGTGGCCATATCTGTCTTCCAATTATCCTTCTAGTATCATGCCCGGTAAAATGATGGAAGAAAAATATATCTATGTCAAGCAAGATGTGCGGGGCCGTCACATGAGTGAAGGGATCAATGAAGAAGTTACACCTTACATTCCCAATAAAAAATCGAATAAAGATGTGGATGAGAGCAGTGACACGTATGACACGATCGAGTGGTTGCTCAAATTCCTTAAAAATCATAATGGCAGAGTAGGTCTTTGGGGAATCTCTTATCCGGGTTTTTATGCTACGGCAAGTTTACCGGGTGCTCATCCTGCAATTAAAGCCGTAAGTCCACAGGCGCCGGTAACAGATGAATTTGCAGGTGATGATGCAAACCATAACGGGGCATTTTTCCTATTGGATAATTTTAGTTTCATGGAAGGCTATGACCGGCCAAGACCTGATGGCCTGGTCTATGCGTACAAATGGCCATTGTTCACTCCGACTAATTATTCAGATGCATATAAGTTTTTCCTTGATATGAAAACTATCAAAGAAAGTAATGGTCCAAAATATTTTACCGGAAAAGGAAAATACTGGCAGGAATATCTTGCGCATGATACATACGATGATTATTGGCGTTCACGCAACATACGTCAGCATTTAAAAAATATTGCAATTCCTACATTGGTCGTTGGTGGATGGTTTGACGCCGAAGATCTTTTTGGTGCATTGCATACGTATGAAGCTATCGAAAAGCAAAGTCCATCCAATAAAAATTTTTTGGTAATGGGGCCATGGACACATGGTGCATGGGCTGCGACAGAATGGAAAGAATTCGGAACCCATCAATTCGGAGCTAACGTCAATCAATATTTTCAGGATTCGATCGAAGGTGCATTCTTCAAATATTACCTCAAGGACAAAGGAAATTTTAATGCTTCCGAAGCTACAATGTTTGAAACAGGCACCAATCAATGGAGACATTTTGATCAATGGCCTCCTGCGGACACAAAAGCAACGAATTTTTATTTGGGACCAAATAATAAACTCTTACATAATAAACCAATAGCAGCAAAAAACTATTCTGAATATGTTAGTGATCCAGCCAAACCTGTACCTTATACAAATGGCATCTATAGCGATCGGAATAATGAATACATGATAGAGGATCAGCGTTTCGCTGCAACAAGACCGGATGTTCTCGTATTCCAGAGCGATACGCTTACAGAAGATATGACAATTGCAGGACCTATCATTGCAGATCTCTTTGTGAGCATTACAGGTACAGATGCAGATTTTATTGTTAAACTTATTGATGTATTGCCAGAATATGAAAAAGACATCAACAAACAACAAGGCACAACTATGGCTGGGATGCAGAGATTAGTAAGAGCAGAAGTAATTCGGGGAAAATTCAGGAGTGATCTTTCTAAACCGATAGCATTTGTACCCGGTAAAGTTGCGGAAGTAAAATTTACATTGAATGATGCATTACATACATTTAAAAAAGGACACAGGATCATGATCCAGGTTCAAAGCAGTTGGTTCCCATTGGTAGACCGTAACCCGCAAAAATTTCTACGGATCCCGGAAGCAAACGAAACTGATTACCAGAAAGCTACTATAAAGATCTATCATGATGCAACAAATAGCAGCAATATTATACTACCTGTAATGAAGTAAAATGTTTGCATAAAATTATCGTCCCGCCTAAGGGCAGGACTTTTTGTATCATTGCAAAAATATTTGAAATGAGAACGTTTGCTCTGATCATTAGTTTTGCATTTAGCACAATTATTTACTCACAGGTAAGTATTATCCCGCAACCTGAATCGATCAATATGGGAAACGGAACATTCACGCTTCCAATAAATGCGAGTATAACTTCAACGACAGGCGATAACACTAATTTTAAAAGATCCATTGATTTTCTTACATCATATCTTGAAACATATTACAAATCATGGGCAGGGGGCAAACAAAAACTTCCTCCTTCTCCCCATCCAGTTACTTTGGGAATTGATATAGCACAAAATCCCTTACCGAGTTCTTATACATTAGAGGTAACTAAAAATGGTATTGACATCAAAGCCCATGATGAAGAAGGAGTTTTTTACGGCATACAAACTTTTATCCAGTTATTACCACCACATGTTTCTAATAATAAGATCGAAATTCCATTTCTTACAATTAAAGATCATCCCCGCTTTGGTTATCGTGGCATGCATCTCGATTGCGGTCGCAATTTTATGACAGTAGATTTTATCAAAAAATATATTGACTATCTCGCTTTGCATAAAATGAATTATTTCCATTGGCATTTAACAGAAGACCAGGGCTGGCGCATTGTGATAAAAAAATATCCGCGACTTACTGAAGTTGGTGCATGGAGAAATGGTACTATCGGTGGTTTTTATACACAGGAACAAATAAAAGAGATCGTAAAATATGCGTCTGATCGTTATATCACCGTTATTCCTGAAATAGAAATGCCGGGACATGGAAGCGCTGCTATTGCTGCTTATCCTTCTTTAAGTTGCTTTCCTGATGAGCCTACTAAAAATTATTTTCCTAAAAATGGAAAATGGGCAGGCGATTCAACAGGCAAACAAGTGCAGCAGGCATGGGGAGTTTATAGTGATGTTTTTTGTGCAGGCAAAGAAGAAACATTTAAGTTTTTACAGGATGTGATCGATGAAGTTGTCCAGTTATTCCCTGCAAAATATATTCATGTGGGTGCAGATGAATGTCCAAAAGACAACTGGAAACGTTGTCCCAATTGTCAACAAAGAATTAAGAATAATAATCTGAAAGATGAACATGAGTTGCAAAGCTATTTTATACAACGAATGGAAAAATATATCAACAGTAAAGGAAAAACATTGATAGGTTGGGATGAAATACTGGAAGGTGGTCTTGCACCAAATGCTGTTGTAATGAGCTGGCGTGGCGAAAAAGGCGGTATTGAAGCTGCTAAACAAAATCACCAGGTGATCATGACACCGACAACTTATGTTTACTTAGATTATTCGCAAAGCGATAACGAAGACAGTTTGGTTATTGGGGGCTACCTTCCGGTTGAAAAAGTTTATAGTTATGATCCTGTTCCGGCAGAATTAAATGAAGAACAGGCAAAATATATATTGGGAGCACAGGCAAATGTGTGGAGTGAATACATGAATAATCCACGCAAGGTTGAATATATGATCTTTCCCCGTCTTAGTGCAGCAAGCGAAGTTTTTTGGAGTCCAAAAGAAAAAAAGAACTGGAATGATTTTGAGAAAAGGTTGCAAGTGCAATTCAAACGTTATGACCTGTGGAAAGCCAACTATAGCAGGGCTTATTATGATCTGAAAGCAACAGTGATCCCAACTGAAAATTTTGACGGCGTATTGTGGAAACTCGAAACAAAGAATCCATCTGCACAGATCAAAACCGTTACACATTTTGCTGGCAGACCTTATGAATTAAAATTTAATGAAGGAACAAATTATACAGCTCCCATCCCTGTTAAAACAACTCAATTAATTGCAGCCATTGCCATGGTGGATGGAAAAGCGATCAGTAATCCGATCTCTCAAAATATTTTATTTAATAAAGCGACGGGTAAAAAAATTACACTTACTACACAACCATCACTAACTTATAAAGGCGACGGCGCATTTACATTGGTGAATGGTATACAAAATGAAAACGGACTTGCAAAGAGCAAACAATTTCTCGGCTTCTCCGGCACAGATTGCGAAGCGATCATTGATCTTGGTAAAGAAGAAAAGATATCCAATGTCATTGTTCATTGCTTAAGAGAAGCGGGAAGCTGGATCTATCGTCCATTAACTGTAGAAGTTTTTATTTCTTCAAATGGAACTGATTTTACTTCTACAGGTCTCACTGATGATTTCAAAATTAAAACGAAAGGGCTTGAAACAGGTACTATGAAAGTTGAATTCGCTGAAAAGAATTGCCGCTATGTAAAAGTTGTTGTAAAGAACTGGGGTGTAATTCCATCGGGTAATCCTGGCGAAGGAAATAAAGCATGGTTATTTGTTGATGAAATAGAAGTTAATTAAACCCCTAAAGGAGGCTTTAATAGCCTCAAACATTTTTTTGCTATAAGATATTAATAGATGACTATTCCACTCTAAGTCTCCCCTTTAGGGGGACAGGGGGTTTTTCTTTATTTTCGCCTAAACTCTCTCCAATATGACAATGGTTGATTCATTTGAAAAGATCCCTGTAAAAATTTATCCTGATCTTAGGGCCGGCTCAAAAGCAGTCGCAAAACAAATTGCCGATTTCATTCGCGAAAAACAAAAGAATAAAGAAAAATGCGTGTTGGGTCTTTCAACAGGATCTACCCCTAAAACTTTATATGCAGAGTTAGTAAGAATGCATAAAGAAGAAAAGCTGAGTTTTAAAAATGTCATCACTTTTAATCTAGATCAATATTATCCTATCAGCAATGATGCGTTGCAAAGTTATCAGCGTTTTATGAAGGTGAATCTTTTCAACCACATCGATATTGATCCAAAGAATACACATATCCCAAATGGGGAAATAAAAAAAGAAGATATCAAAGAACATTGCAGGCAATATGAAAAAATGGTAGAAGATGCCGGCGGTATCGATCTGCAAATTCTTGGTATTGGAATTAACGGTCACATTGGTTTTAATGAACCCGGTTCCAGTATTCATTCCAAAACAAGATTGATCAGTCTTGACAACTCAACACGAATCGCAAATGCATATGAATTTGCCAATATTTCCGAAGTGCCTCGTCTCGCTATCACTATGGGTATTGGCGAAATACTGAAAGCAAAAAAGATCATACTGATGGCCTGGGGACCTTCAAAAGCTCCTGTAATAAAAGAAGCAGTGGAAGAAGATCATACTGATCATGTGCCTGCTTCGCTGTTGCAAAATCATGATGATGTAACTTTTGTTGTTGACGAAGCAGCTGCGTCCGAACTTACAAGATTCAAGTCACCATGGCTTACCGGTGATTGCGATTGGACACCAAAGATGATCAAAAAAGCAGTGGTGAACATGGCCCTGAAATTGAAAAAACCAGTTCTAAGTTTAACGAATACTGATTACAATGAATATGGTTTAAGCGATTTGCTGGTTGAAGAAGGTGATGCGTATGAAATAAATCTCAAGGTTTATTATATGTTGCGTGATTCGATCACAGGTTGGCCCGGTGGTAAACCAAATGTGAATTTGCCTACACACCCTGAACGCAGTGAACCTTATCCAAAACGTATCATTATTTTCTCTCCTCATCCTGACGATGATATCATAAGCATGGGTGGTACCTTTCAACGATTACATGACCAGGGCCATGATGTACATGTAGCTTATCAAACTTCCGGAAACATTGCTGTCACTGATGAATTCGTTACAAGATTTCTTGATTTCGCAGTGGGTTTTGAAGAGATCGCCGGCATTGATACAAAGAAATCTGGAAAGATATTAGAAGATGCAAGGAAATTTATTGCACGAAAAAAAGCAAATCAGACTGATACACCTGCTATTCGTGCCATCAAAGGTTTGATAAGAAGATGCGAAGCAAAAGCAACATGCCGTTATGTTGGCATCAAAGACGAGAACATACATTTTCAAAACCTTCCTTTTTATGAAACTGGTTCCATTGAGAAAAAACCGATGAGTGAAAAAGATGTAAAGATCACAATGGAATTGTTGAGGGAAATAAAACCACAGCAAGTGTATTGCGCCGGTGATTTTGCTGACCCGCATGGAACACATATCGTTTGCTTTAATGTTGTATCGGAATCACTCAAAAGAATAAAAGCTGCCGGCGATGCATGGCTCAATGATTGCTGGCTTTGGTTATACAAAGGCGCATGGCAGGAATGGAACATTGAAGAAATTGAAATGGCCATCCCCATGAGCCCCGACCAGGTTATGAAAAAACGCTTTGGTATTTTTATCCATCAATCACAAAAAGATATGGTGCCCTTCCAGGGAAGTGATTCAAGAGAATTCTGGCAACGAGACGAAGCAAGAAATGAAGCCACTGCAAATCTCTACGCCGATCTTGGCCTTACTCATTATGCAGCAATGGAAGCATTTGTGAGATGGCATTATTGAGATTTTAGATTTACGATTTCGGATTTTATGCACCTGGCTGAAGTAATTCTATTAAACTTTTGTTGCGTCGCACACTTGTACGTTCAGTAATTCTATTCAGCAATTTGGGGATCAATTCAATCACTCATGTTCGTCATCTATAGTTTGCTTCGGCTTGCTGTCAATAATCAATAAAATTTTTAGAATCCTATCAGCAAGCCTCGCAATGACGAAGACCCTGCGGAGCTAGCAAATGTTCTCATAATTACGGGAGCCTCGTCATTGCGAGGCCGGCATTGAAAAAAATCGCTTCTTTAGTTCAATATGGCCGAAGCAATCTATTGTAAGACTAACTCAAACAAACTATTTATAAATCGAAACCTCCCTCTTTCCATCACTCGAATAAAAACCTCTATACATTCCTTTAGAATTAAAAACAAGCGCAGCATTTCCTTTTGCATCCACACCGATCATCCCCCCCTCCCCATCGATCTTAAGTAATTTTTTCATCACCACTTTATTCATTCCTTTCTCGAGTGAAAATCCTTTATACTCCATTAAACAACTTACATCATAAGCAGCTACAGCTTTAATAAAAGGCTCGCCATGCCCGGTGCAACTGATAGCACAGGTTTTATTATTGGCATATGTACCTGCACCAATAATGGAACTGTCACCGACACGACCAAATTGTTTATTCGTCATACCACCGGTGCTTGTAGCAGCAGCCAAATTCCCATTTACATCACAAGCAACAGCTCCTACTGTTCCAAATTTTTTATCATCAGGATCAACGCTATGATCCAAAGCTATCTCGTTACTCTTTTTTGTCTTAAGCAATTGTTTATGCCTGAATTCAGAATAAAAATATTCATCCGGTTCAAATGCAATTCCATTTTGCTTTGCAAATTCTTCAGCGCCGTTTCCAATCAAAAAAACATGTTCGCTTTTTTTCATTACAGTATAAGCAAGTTCAACTGGGTTACGGATATTTTTTACTGCCGCAACTGAACCTGCAGACAGATCTTTCCCATCCATTATGGATGCATCCATCTCATGTGTGCCTGTATTTGTAAACACAGATCCTTTCCCGGCATTGAATAAAATATTATTCTCTAATTCTATCACTGCTGCTTTAACAGCATCCAATGCATCACCTTTTTTTTCCAGTATCCTGTATCCAGCATCAAGAGCATCATTTAATGCTTTGAAATAAGCAGCTTCCTTCTCGGGAGTCATGCTTTTTTTCGAGATCGTTCCTGCCCCGCCATGAATTGCTATTGTGAATTTTGACATAGGGCCGAAATTAGCTATTTTACCTTTTGATATGGCCACCACCTGGAAAGACATCACCAAAAAGAAACTCACACAAAGCGATTGGTCGCTGCTTGTCGCTAACCTATTACCTGTGGTTGGCGTTTGGTTTTTCAACTGGAGTCCACAGGAAGTTTTTCTTGTTTACTGTCTTGAAACGATCATCATTGGTGGATTTACACTGATAAAGATGCTGATCACCGGTCTTATTGTAAAAAAAGATGAATGGCAAACAACCGGAGGCTCATCTACAAAGCAGCCATTCTGGTTTTTTATGCTTTTCTTTTTGTTGCATTATGGATTTTTTGTTGCCGTTCAGATGGGAATG
This sequence comes from Bacteroidota bacterium, assembly GCA_005882975.1. Taxonomy (GTDB): domain Bacteria; phylum Bacteroidota; class Bacteroidia; order Chitinophagales; family Chitinophagaceae; genus VBAS01. Next base: position 16,324 of record VBAS01000021.1, read on the forward strand.
TTCTTTGCAGTTTCGGGCATCGGCGATCAATATGGAATAACTCTTTCTAATTTCTTTTCTAAATGGCCCTCCATGCTGACCAACGATGCCTATATAATGCTGGGAGTTTTTATTCTGAGTTACGGTTTTCGACTTACATCAGATTTTATTTTAAGCGGAGAATATAAAACTTCATCGTTAGGTTATCTTATGTTTCAACCTTACGGAAGAATTTTTGTTCAACAGGTAACAGTAATTCTTGGTAGCATGCTCCTTTCTTTCGGTGCTGGGAAAATATTCATCCTGGTATTTGCGCTAATAAAAATTTTCTTCGAAGTATTTATTGACTTTGACCTGTTAATCAAAAAAGCGGCAAAAGGTGAACTGAAATCTTCAGATGAAGGACAGGGTAGTTAAATAAGTTAAATTGTGTGTTGGCAAACCCCTTTAGGGGTTTAGGATTTCAGGAAAGAAGTAATTCACATTCTCTTAAAAGTTTTTCCCTGTCAACAGTAGCTGTTCCTACTTCTTCACATACCAAACCACCCGCAATATTGGCGATCTCTGCCATCAGGTGTGCATTTTTAGTAGCTGCATATACCATTGCCGCAACAGCTATCACAGTATCACCTGCACCGGACACATCAGATACATTTCGCAAATGACTTGGAATGATGGCTGCGTTTTGCAATTGCTGATAAAAAATTCCTTTTTCAGACAAAGTGATCAATGAAACTTTATGCTGTAATTGTTTATGAAGTTGCTCGTGAATGTTTCTAAGCTGATAAATATCGTTGGTTTCAAACATCAGGTTCAATCCTTCCTGTACCTCTTTCATGTTTGGCTTAAAGATGTCAACATTCTGATAGCTGAAAAAATTCTTCCTTTTTGGATCAACGGCGGTAATAACACCCGATGCTCTGCACAAAGCAATGGCTTGTTCTATTACTTTTTCTGTCAACACCCCTTTATTATAATCCTCGAAGATCAAAATATTCGGATCCTCATGTTCAATAAAATTGGAGATTTGTTTTAATAATGCTGCTTCCTCTTCATTATTAAGATCATCAGTTACTTCAGCATCAAATCTGAGCATTTGCTGATTACGGCTGATGATCCTTGTTTTATTTGTAGTTTTTCGTTTAACACTTTTTATCAAACCCGTCGTATCGATCAGGCTTTCTTTCAGTAGTTGTTCTAATTGTGCTGCTTCATCATCATCACCTATAACACCAAGCATAAAAACTTTTGCGCCAAGACTACTACAATTAATGGCAACATTCCCTGCGCCTCCTATTCGCTGTTCTTTATGATGCAATGAAACGATCGGCACAGGAGCTTCCGGGGATATCCTGTCCACTTTACCCCATATATAAGTGTCGAGCATCACATCACCGATCACTCCAATTTTCAGTGAATTAAAATCATTAAATAATTCTTCGCACTCTGTCATTTTCTTATTTATTTATTAAATATCCTGCTTTTATCTCTATCCATAAAATTACGGGTTAAACCAATATTATTTCCTTGCCAGAGCCAGCAAATAATTATTTATACATTTGTTTACAAAGCATAGATATATTATGGCTACTGCATCAATTTCAGAAAAGATCTATTCGCTAACTGGCATTATTGAAAAAGCAAAGCAATGGAAAAAAGAAGGAAAGAAAATTGCTTTTACCAATGGGGTTTTTGACCTTCTGCATAAAGGACATATTTTTTCGCTTACGCAAGCTGCTAAAGAAGGAGATGTTTTAGTTATAGGATTGAACTCTGATGGTTCTGTAAAACAATTAAAGGGAAACAGCCGCCCGATCAATGACCAGGATTCACGGGCATTGCTACTTGCCGCTTTATCCATGGTTGATGCAGTTGTGATCTTTGAAGAGGACACACCACTCCAACTCATTACTTCAATTTTACCGGGAGTTTTAGTAAAAGGCGGCGATTATACAATTGATGAAATTGCCGGCGCAAAAGAAGTAATTGCCAATGGAGGAAAAGTAGTCATCAATCCCATCCTTGATGGATTTTCAACTACAGCAATAATCAAAGCGATAAAATAACTACACCGGGATCGCCTTCTTCCTTGTTGCTACAGCTATGTAATAAAGCGGGATGCCTGCCAATGTAATTGCTAACCCAATTACAGCATAGGCGGGTTTATAAATAATTAATAACACACAAAAAGCAGTGCCTGCAATAATATAAATGATCGGTAATATTGGATATCCAAATGCTTTGTAAGGTCTTTCAGCATTTGGATATTTTTTCCGCAATATGAATATGCCGAGGATAGTCAACACATAAAATAAAACTGCAACAAATGAGATCATATCAAGTAGCTGTCCATATTTACCGCTTACACTCCATGCACAGGCAATAAGGCATTGAAACCATAAAGCCCACTGTGGAACTGCGAATCCATTGAGCGTACCTGCAGGCTTAAAAAACAATCCATCTTTTGCCATTGTGTAATAAACTCTTGCACCGGCTAAGATCAAACCATTGTTACATCCAAATGTTGAGATCATGATCATTAAAGCGATCACAACAGTGCCAAGGTTTCCAAAAATAACTTGTGACGCTGCCACTGCTACCCTATCCTTTTCAGCGGATGCAATTTCATTCATTGGAAGAACAGCGGTGTACATAACATTCGTAGTGATATAAATTACACTTACGATCAACGTGCCGAAAAAAAGAGCCAGGCCAATATTTCGTTTTGGGTTCTTGATCTCTGCCGCAATAAAAGTTACGTTGTTCCATGCATCACTGCTAAAAATGGAACCAACCATTGCAGCTGCAACGGCACTAAGTGCCGCTATCATTGTGTAGTCAGTGGTACTATTTAACGCATGAAGATGCCAGGCATCCTTCGACCAGTTTGCAGCCCATACATCTCCTTTCATCATGATCAATCCAAATATGATAAGACCAAACAAGCTTAGCAATTTTGTAACTGTAAATGTTGTTTGAATGAGCTTACCAGCTTTTACACCACGGGTATTTACAAATGTGAGGAAAACGATCAATCCAATTGATAACAATTGTGCCGGTGAAATTTTTAAGCCGCCGATGCTAAATGCAACAAGGTCCTCACTAACCTGGGGCACGAGGTATGCAAGGAATTTTGAAAATGCTACACCAACTGCTGCAATGGTGGCTGTTTGTATCACTGCAAAAAAACTCCAGCCATATAAAAATCCCGCTAATGGATTATATGCTTCTTTTAAATAAACATATTGACCGCCGGCTTTAGGATACATGCCACTTAACTCACCATAACTTACCGCCGCTGTAATGGTCATAAAGCCTGTTATCAGCCATACTGCTATCAGCCAACCAGCCGAGCCTACATTGCGTGTAATATCTGCACTAACAATAAAAATTCCCGAGCCGATCATAGAACCGGCAACGATCATTGTTGAATCTAAAAGACCAAGTGATTGTTTAAAGGAAGGTTGTTGTTCTGACATAGCGTTGGTTTGGTTTTCAAGATAAGTATTTCAATCTATAGAAAGAAAAACTCCTTTCAGTGATGAAAGGAGTTCAATAATCAGTTAATAATTCAAGCCTGTTTTATTTCTTTTTACCATAAAACGCATTCAGCCCTTTCAATAAATCAGATGTTACGTTGTACGCTGTATCAGTATAATAAAACAAACCGGGTTCTCTTGCAATAATGTAAGAGTACTTTTTATCCTTATTAAATTCTTTGCAATAGCTTTTTATTTTAGATACGATCTCCTGCTGCCTGCTCATAAAGTAGGTCTGGTATTTCTGATTAAGTTCGGTTGTTGTATTCTTGATCTGTGCATCCATCTGTGCTAATTCATTGCCAAGTGAATCTTTTTGACGGGGAGATAAATTGGCGCTTTGTGACTGCAACTTCTGATAATAATTTTGAAAGCCCATTTTCATTTGATTGATAGTATCGTTAATGCCTGCTTCTCTTTTTACCACTTCAGCCTGCACTTGTTTCCACAAAACGAAATTGGCTTCTATAGAATCCATATCAAAATAGGCAACGGGTGTATGTTGCCACTGAGAGGCTGTATCAGGACCAGTTCGGATGGGTTTAACAGAAGTTGTATCATTCTTCATATTAAAAAAAAGAAAAAACAAAATTGCTACACCGATCAATAAGACAATGTTGAGAGCTAGTAAACCTTTATTCATGCAAGTTTTTTGGCAAGTTAATCAAAGCCTTCAGGGCAAATATACCCATTCGGGTCACTTTAGGAAACAGTTAACAGGCTTAGGAGTCGAAAGTCAATAGCTCGGAGTTCATAGTCTATTACAATAAAAAAGGAGCAAATTTTCACCTGCTCCTTAATATTTTCAGATTCCTGATTCCGAACTATTGACTAAGAACTAAAGACCCGATTATTCTTCTTCATCAAATGTCATCGCTTCTCTCGTCGTTTGCAGCAATTCATATTCTTCTTTGCTACCAACGATCATGTTCTCAAATTCACGCAAACCTGTACCAGCAGGGATCGGGTGACCAGTGATAACGTTCTCTTTCAAGCCGAGCATATCATCAGTTTTACCATGAATAGCTGCTGAAGAAAGAACTTTAGTTGTTTCCTGGAACGATGCTGCAGATATCCAGCTTTGTACGCCAAGAGATGCTTTAGTGATACCAAGCAATGTTGGAGCCGATGTAGCAGGACTTGCATCACGGAATTCAACAAGCTTTTTATCATTTCTGCGAAGAATTGAATTTTCTTCTCTTACTTCTCTTAAACTTACGATCTGGCCTGCACGAAGCTTGCCTGACTCACCTATTTCAGTCACGATCTTCTTATCATATACCCAATCATTCTCTTCGAGGAATTCAAATTTGTCTACAAGATCTTCTTCAAGGAATTTAGTATCACCCGGATCAACGATGCTTACTTTACGCATCATCTGGCGAACGATAACTTCAATATGCTTGTCATTGATTCTTACACCTTGTAAACGATAAACTTCCTGGATCTCATTCACAACATACTGTTGTACTGCAAATGGTCCTTGTATTGAAAGAATATCCTGTGGCGAGGTCTGACCATCTGATAAAGATGAACCAGCTTTTACGAAGTCACCATCCTGTGCAAGGATCTGTCTTGTCAATGGTACAAGATATTTTTTCTGTACACCATCTTTTGCT
>VBAS01000371.1:0-252 GCA_005882975.1 Bacteroidota bacterium
TAAACAACAAAGAATTTTGCTTCGGTCACATAAAAATATATTAATGATGAGCAATCCAGGCCCAAAGGCATTAGATAAGCATCGGATCTTTGACCGCTTTTGGAAATCAGAATATTCAGACGGAACAGGTTTGGGTCTTGCCATTGCCAAACAGATCTGTGACCATTACGGATTTTTACTCCAGTATGAATTCAGAGAAGGAACTCATCAATTTTCTATCAGTTTTTAAAAGAAAAATCAGTTTTAATTCAG
>VBAS01000371.1:315-9687 GCA_005882975.1 Bacteroidota bacterium
TATGAAATCGTTATTATCATTAGTCTGCTTTATTTTTTCATTTGCAACAATAGGTTGCTCTCAAAAAGTAAATGAGAAAGATGTTCCAGGTGCGGTCAAAGCTGCTTTCACAAATAAATTTTCCGGTGCATCTGATGTAACATGGGAAAAGGAAAATAAAACCGAACTGGAAGCAACTTTTAAAATCAACAACAATGATGTTTCTGCAAATTTTAAATTAGATGGTAGTTGGGTAGAGACGGAAACAACGATACCATTTAATCAACTTCCTGCTGCGGTTACCAATGCTGTAAATACAAAATTTCCCGGAGCTGTTTATGGTAGAACAGAAAAGATCGAGAAGCCAGGGAATAAAATATTTTACGAAGTAAATATTACTCTAAATGGCAAAAAGAAAGAACTGGAATTAGATCCTAATGGTGTAATAATAAAATAAGACCTCAATAAATTCACTTAATAAACAAAAGACATGAAAAAGTTTGTTTCACTCTCATTGATATTCTTTACTGGCTCAATATTTACAAGCTTACAGGCGCAGAAAGATTTTCAGATCCTTAAAACATTTCGTATCCAAAGCGGTGGCGGTTGGGATTATATTGCTGTAGGACCTGGCAATAACCGTTTATATGTTTCTCATGGTACGCAGGTAAACATTTTAGATAAAACAACCGGTGATTCCATTGGTGTAATTGAAAACACGATCGGTGTTCATGGAATTGCTTTTGACAAATCCCAAAACAAAGGATTTACCAGTAATGGACGAATAAACAATGTAACAGTATTTGATCTCACTACAAATGCCGTGATCACTCAAATTCCTACAGGTGCAAATCCTGATGCCATCATGTATGAAACTTTTACAAAAAAGATAATCACTTGTAATGGCCGTGGAAAAAATTTAAGCTTCATAGATCCTATTTCAAATAAATTAACTGACAGCATAGATGTAGGAGGTAAACCCGAAACTGCCGTTTCAAACGGAATGGGCAAGCTATTTGTAAATATTGAAGACAAAAATGAGATCGTTGAAGTGGATCTGAAAAAAATGGCTGTAGAATCTCATTGGCCAATTGGTCCGGGTGAAGAACCTACGGGATTGGCTTTAGATAAAAATACTAACAGGTTGTTTGCAGGATGTGGCAATAAATTCCTTATTGCTTTAAGTGCAGTTACCGGTAAAGTTATTGCCAGCATGCCGATAGGTGATGGATGTGACGGCGTAGCTTTTGATAACGACACAAAAAACATTTATACTTCCAATGGGGAAGGAACTATGTCTGTGTTCAATGAAAAGTCTGCAGATAAGATAGAAGCAGTTGCTACTGTTACTACTAAAAGAGGTGCAAGAACGATTACAATTGACGAACAAACTCATTGGCTCTATTTACCGACAGCTGATTTTGAAAAGGCTGATCCAAATACTCCTAATGCAAGACCAAGGATGATACCGGGTACATTCCAGGTATTAGTGATAGGAAAGTAGAATGGATTTATTGATCAAAGTAAAATATGAAACGGGTATTTATTTTATTCTTTTGTACAACTCTCCTTTTTAATTCACAGGCACAACAAAATAATCTTGATTATTTTGTTAACCAGGCGATCGCCAACAGTCCTTTATTGAAGGATTTCCAAAACCAGATCCTTTCGTTCACATTGGACAGCCAGATCATGCGTGCCGGACGAAAACTACAGGTGAATGGTATAAGTAATAACTATTACGCTCCTCTTATCAATGGATATGGATACGATCCGATCATTACAAATAATCAGCAAGTCTCTGCGCTTGCACAGGTTAGTAAATCTTTTTTAGGTGGCAAGACTCTCAATACGCAGATCGCAAATCTGCAGTTGCAAAGCCAGGTGATAGCGAACAACGTTAAGATGTCAGAACAAGACGTTATAAAAACGATCACCGACCAATACATCGTTACATACGGAGAACAACTGCAACTTCAATGGCTTGTTAAGAAAGGAAGATAGCTTATTAAAAAAACTTACACAGGATAATGCCTTCAAACAAAATGAATACCTGGGGTTTGTCGTGATATTGCAACAACAATTACTAACTACGTCTCAGCTGGAGACACAATATGATTTTGACTATGCTGCTTTGAATTACCTGGCGGGAATCGTGGATACAACTACTACAAGACTGGAAGATCCCCAATTGAATTCCAAAACATTTGGAGATTTTACCAATTCAATTTTTTACCAGCAATTTGTATTGGATAGTTTAAAGCTTGCAAATGACAGGATGCTGGTTGATATCACTTATCGTCCAAAGATCAATGCTTACGGTGACGCCGGATATTATTCATCATTAATATATAAGCCTTATAGGAATTTTGGCGCCAGCATAGGGCTTAATTTAACCATCCCGATCTATGATGGAAAGCAACGAAAACTTCAATATGCTAAAATTGATCTGCAGGACAGGACAAGAATGTATAAAAGAAATTTTTTCCTTCAACAACGTAATCAACAAATATTGCAGTTGATGCAACAGTTGAATGCAACTGACCGGTTGATCGACCAGATCAATAAGCAGATCAAGTACACCGAGACACTGATAACTGTTAATGAAAAATTACTTGCAGCCGGTGATATCAGGCTGACGGATTTTATACTTACCCTGAGTAATTATTTTAATGCAAGAAACCTCGTTACGCAAAATCATATCACTCATTTGAAAATTGTAAATCAACTTAACTACTGGGGCAGGTAAATAAATTATATGAAAAAGATCAGCCTATATTTTTTGATACTTGGAGTTATCCTGGTTTCTTGCCAGTCAAAAAAAACGGAGGAAACAATAATAGAAGAAGAACAGGAAACAATAACTCCTGTTACGGTTACATCTCTCGCCACCGAACCAATGGTTGAATATATTGAGCTGAATGCAACCTCCGCGTTTCTTCAACAAGGATTTGTAAAAGCCAGTTCAAATGGTTATGTACAATCAGTGAATGCCCAGGTTGGAAAAATGGTGTCCTCGCAACAAAGAGTTTTTGTTTTAAAAACCAAAGAAGCACAAAGCATCGGTAATGCGATCAATGCGCTGGACAGTACGTTCAAATTTTTTGGCATTATAAATATAAAAGCAGGAACAACTGGTTATATTTCAGAGATCAATCATGAGCCGGGCGATTATGTACAGGAAGGTGAACAACTGGCCGTGATTAACGACGTAAGTAGTTTTGTTTTCATTCTTAATCTTCCTTACGAGCTGCGGCAGTATGTAATGAATAAAGACTTTGTGGAACTCTTATTGCCGGACGGCAAAAAAATGATGGCCCGCATTTCTTCCGCTATGCCTATTGTTGATTCCGCATCTCAAACACAAAATATAATTCTTAAGGTCAGTGAGAAAAATCTTCCCATTAACCTGATTGGAAAAGTAAGAATTATTAAAACCGAAAAGGCAAATGCAGTTTCATTGCCAAAACAATCTGTATTGTCAGATGAAACACAAACTAGTTTTTGGGTGATGAAATTAATTGATGATTCAACAGCTGCAAAGGTGCCGGTGACAAAAGGGTTAGAGATCAATGACAGGATCGAGATACTATCACCAAGGTTTTCAGCATCTGATAAATTTTTGTTGACAGGCAATTATGGATTAGCGGACACCGCAAGGATCAGGATCGTAGAGCAATAAATTAAACGTACAGTGACCAAATTCTTTATATCACATAAAAACCCTTTCGCGGTTCTTCTTGTTCTTATCATTGCGGGTGGAATATTCGTTTATGGCAAATTGCAAACCTCCTTATTTCCCGAAATCACTTTTCCCAAGATCAAAATTATTGCTGACGCTGGATTGCAACCAGTAGATAAGATGATGGTAAGTGTAACGAAGCCATTGGAGGCTGCCATCAAACAAGTTCCAGACCTGGAAACAATTCGTAGCACTACTAGTCGCGGTAGTTGTGAAATATCTGCATTCATGACATGGAACAGTGATATTGATGTCAACCAGCAACACATAGAATCAAAGATCAGTGAGATAAGAAATACGTTGCCGCCTGATGTAAATATCACGGTGGCAAAAATGAACCCTTCTATCTTGCCGGTAATGGGTTATTCGGTAGAGAGCAATACAAGAACGCCGATCGAATTAAAACAACTTGCCATTTATACGATCAAACCATTTTTATCCCAGGTAGAAGGTATTTCAGAAATAAGAGTTACAGGTGGCAGAACAAAAGAATACTGGCTGCAATTGAATGTGCAAAAGATGAGCACCTTTTCCATTACACCGGATCTGATCAATACAGCTTTGAGTCAAACGAATTTTATTAAGTCAAATGGCTTTTTATCTGATTATCGCTTCTTATACCTTACCATAACAGACGCCACTGTACACAATAAAGATGAACTGGCAAATATTGTTATTAAAAATGATGGCAAGCGCATTGTTACATTAAAAGATATCGCAACAATTGAAGTAAAAGAAGGAGTTGAATTCATTAAGATCAATGCAAATGGAAAAGATGGATTACTCATTGCAGTGGTAAAACAACCCAATTCCAACCTTGTAGATCTTTCGAAAGCGATGAAAGTAAAGGTCGAGCAACTCAAAAAAATTTTACCAAAGGATGTACTCATCAAACCTTATTATGTGCAGGCTGATTTTGTAAATGATTCTGTGAAAAGTGTAACTGATAGTTTATGGATAGGACTTGCCCTTGCCATCATCGTTGCCATCATCTTCCTGCGTTCTGTGAAAGCCAGTGCTACTATTTTAATTACAATTCCCGTTACGATCTTTCTTACACTGATCGTTTTGTATGCCATTGGCTACAATTTCAACATCATGACACTGGGAGCAATTGCTGCTGCCATTGGATTGATAATTGACGATGCCATTGTAGTAGTGGAGCAGATCCATCGGACACATGAAGAAAATCCAGAAGAGCCTTCGCCTGTATTAGTTCAAAAAGCGATCCGCTACCTGTTTCCCGCTATGGTAGGTTCTTCATTAAGCACTATTGTCATTTTTATTCCTTTTTTATTAATGACAGGTGTCGCTGGTTCTTATTTCAGTGTAATGACCAATACAATGATCATTACATTGGTTAGCTCCTTCTTTGTTACCTGGATCGGCTTACCGGTCGTTTACTTATTGCTTTCAAAAAGACATGTTACAAAAAAACAGCAAAAAGAAAAATCGCTTTCTGTAAAAAAACAAAAATGGGTTTCGTTTTTCATTTTAAACCCTATTATCAGCTTAGTTATTATGGCGGGACTGATAATATCGATCATCTTAATATTACCAAAACTCGAAACTGGATTTTTACCGGAAATGGATGAAGGGAGTATCGTACTTGATTATACTTCGCCTCCGGGCACATCATTAGAAGAAACTGACAGGATGTTACGTGAAGCAGAAAAAATAATTAAAACTGTTCCGGAAGTAGAAGCTTATTCAAGAAGAACGGGAACTCAAATGGGGTTTTTTATTACCGAAGAAGCGGGATAAAACTACAGACGACGTAATTGAAGAGCTACGACAAAAAATTGAAAGCACACAACCGGCTCTTCGTGTAGATTTCGGGCAAGTGATCGGGGATATGCTCGGTGACCTGATGGCTTCCATTCAACCTGTTGAAATAAAAATATTCGGCAGCGATCAAAAAAAATTACAGGAATTATCCCGGCAAACTTCAGATATCATCGCGGATATACCGGGTATTGCAGATCCTTTCGATGGAATTGTAATAGCCGGGCCATCGATTTCAGTTCTGCCTAATTATTCCAAGCTTGCGCAGTACGGTATTACTCCCACTGATCTTCAGTATCAATTACAAACTTCATTAGAGGGTAATGTTGTTGGAAATCTATTTGAGAAAGAACAATATTCTGTGATCAGGCTGGTTTATCCCGGGAGCAGAAAACTTAGCATCACTGACATCAATAATCAACAGGTATTTTTACCAAATGGCAGGTTGATCCCTATACATGAATTAGCTACCGTTATCATTAACCCGGGTGATGCAGAAATTCAACGATCAAATTTGCAATCAATGGGAGTCGTTACTGCCGATCTTGAAAACAGAGACCTGGGCAGCGTAATGAAAGATGTGCAGGAAAAGATCTCCTCAAAACTTATTCTTCCCACCGGTTATTATATAGAATATGGAGGCGCTTACGCAGAGCAACAAAAATCATTTAAAGAATTACTGATGATCCTGATCGCTGCTAGCTTGCTGGTTTTTTCAGTGATATTATTTTTATTCCAAAAGATAAAAGTGGCATTGCTGATTTTATTGATCGCTGTATTAGGAATATCAGGCAGCTATCTTGCTTTATGGTTAACAAATACACCTTTGAATGTTGGAAGCTACACGGGTCTTATTATGATCGTCGGCATCATCGGCGAGAATTCAATATTTACTTTTTTACAATTCAAAGAATCATTGCATGAAAAAAGCGTTGATGATTCGATCATCTTTGCTATATCAACAAGGCTCCGGCCAAAATTGATGACGGCATTGGGTGCTATTATCGCACTTATGCCCCTTGCATTAGGTATTGGTACGGGAGCACAACTTCATCAGCCTTTGGCTATTGCTGTAATTGGAGGCTTTATAATCGCCTTGCCATTGCTTCTCATTGTATTACCGAGCATGCTGCGCTTAGTATTTAAAAATTATAAGCAGAAACATCCTGAAAAAGTCTGAAAACACATTTAGCTCAGCCTCATGAATTATATTTGCGGACTATGCAAGAATTGCTAAAACAAATACAAGATCATAAAACTGAGATAGAAGCTTTTACTGCAATCGATGAAAAAGCGGCGGAAGAATTTCGTATTAAATGGCTCGGCACAAAAGGTTTGGTGAAAACCATTATGGGTGAAATGAAAAATGTGCCTAATGAAAAGAAGAAAGAATTTGGGCAAATACTCAATGAGTTCAAACAATTCACTGAGGCGAAATATGAGGAGCTAAAGCAGTCGACGGTCAACGGCCAACAGTCCACAGCGTCTAATATAGACTTAACTCTTCCTGGTGATAACATACCAGTTGGTACCCGTCATCCGATCAGTTTGATGACCAACCGTATCATTTCAATTTTTCAGCGACTCGGTTTTGCCGTTGCAGAAGGACCAGAGATCGAAGATGACTGGCACAACTTTACTGCGTTGAATTTGCCCGAGCATCACCCGGCAAGAGATATGCAGGATACATTTTATGTACAGCAAAATCCTGATTGGTTATTAAGAACACATACAAGTAATATCCAGATACGGGAAATGCAGAAAGGCAAATTGCCGATCCGCATTATTTGTCCGGGTCGTGTATATAGAAATGAAACCGTAAGTGCAAGAAGCCATTGTTTCTTTCACCAGGTGGAAGGTTTGTATATTGATGAAAATGTTTCTTTCGCCGATCTGAAACAAACACTTTACTTTTTTGCAAAAGAAATGTATGGCAGCGATGTGAAGATCCGTTTCCGTCCTTCTTATTTTCCCTTTACCGAACCAAGTGCTGAGATGGATATAAGTTGCATGTTATGTAAAGGCGCCGGCTGTAATGTTTGTAAAAAAACAGGCTGGCTTGAGATACTCGGCAGCGGCATGGTACATCCAAATGTTTTATCTAACTGCGGTATTGATCCAAATAAATACACAGGCTTTGCCTTCGGTATGGGAATCGAACGTCCTGCATTATTGAAATACGGCATCAATGACATTCGCCTCTTCAGTGAAAACGATGTAAGGTTTTTGAAACAGTTTATGAATTACTATTAGGCTTCTGTTGTGTCACTCACTTGTACTTTCTGTAAATCTATTCGGCTAACTTTATCTCATGAATCCCGATTCTATCATTTGCATTTGCGGCGCAGGCACTATGGGCAGCGGTATTGCACAAGCTGCTGCTTCATCAGGTTTTTATACTATACTTTATGAGTTAAATGATACGGTGCTTGAAAAAGCAAAAATTTCTATTGAAAAGAATTTACAATCCCTTGTAGAAAAACGGAAGATCACCGGAAACGCAAAAGAAGAAACATTGAACAATCTTCGTTTCACCAATAACCTGCATGATTGTTTGGGCGATGTGATCATTGAAGCCATTATTGAAAAAGCCGAAGCCAAGATCGCTTTATTCAATCAACTGGCCGAGATCAATCATAGCGAAACAGTTTTTGCCAGCAACACTTCATCACTTTCTATCACACAAATTGCCACAGGCGTAAAGAACCCTGAACGGGTTATCGGCATGCATTTTTTTAATCCTGCTACAATCATGAAACTGGTGGAAGTGGTAAAAACAGATCTTACAAATGAGCAAACAACCAAAATCATCATTGAGCTTGCAAAACAAATGAACAAAACACCGGTACTTTGTAAAGATTCACCGGGCTTTATCGTGAACCGTGTAGCACGGCCTTTTTATATTGAATCTTTACGATTGATAGAAGAAGAATTAATTGATCTTGCAAAGATCGATTCACTGATGGAATCAACCGGTTTTAAAATGGGCCCTTTTAAACTCATGGACCTGATCGGTAATGATATTAACTATGCAGTAAGTTGCTCTGTTTATGAACAAATGAAAAAACCTGATAGGTTAAGACCTTCTGAAATTCAAAAACAAAAAGTTGAAACAGGACAATTAGGGAAGAAAACAGGTAAAGGATATTATGATTATAATGCGTGAATCATTTCCCTCACATCACATAAGTTTGCAGGTAATTACACATTAAAAATGAATCTTCAAAACTCCCCTTTAGGGATTGGGGGTAAAATACTTGTAACAGGCGGAACTGGCTTTATCGGCGCTTATATCATCAAAGAACTTGTTGAGAAAAATTATCCTGTTCGTGCAATCCGCCGCAGTAACAAACTTCCCTTTTTTATTTCACCTGATATTCTAAATAAAGTGGAATGGGTAACGGGCGATGTGCTGGATGTGATTTCATTTAATGAAGCAATGCAGGGGGTTGATGCAGTTATTCATTCCGCTGCGGTGGTTTCTTTTGATAAGAGAGAAAGAAAGCAGATGTATAATACAAATGTGGATGGAACGGCTAACGTTGTGAATCTTTCGCTTGAAAATGGAATAAAAAAGTTGGTACATATAAGTTCTATTTCAGCATTGGGACGAACTTCAACCGGTGAAAAGGTGAATGAAGAAAAAAAATGGTTGAATAACAAACTAAATTCCCATTATGGGATCAGCAAGAATAAAGCAGAAATGGAAGTATGGCGTGGTATCGGTGAAGGTTTGGGTGCCGTCATCATCAATCCAAGTACTGTACTTGGCTTCGGGAACTGGCATGATAGCAGTTGCGCCATTTTTAAAAATGCATACAAAGGTTTTCCGTGGTATACGAAAGGGGTCAATGGATTTGTTGCTG
>VBAS01000022.1:0-489 GCA_005882975.1 Bacteroidota bacterium
AAATTTATGGAAAAATCCAAAATGGCTCCTGAAACAGTTGATCAATATATTGCTGCTTTTCCAGCGGATATCAAAAAGAGAATGCAGCAACTTCGAAAGACGATCAGAGCCGCAGCACCAAAAGCTGATGAAGTAATCAGTTATCAAATGCCGGGCTACAAGTATTTTGGAATGCTTGTTTATTTTGCTGCTTATAAAAATCATATCGGGTTTTATCCCGGAGCAGGAGGGGTATTGGAGTTTTATAAAAAATTGTCTTCGTTTAAGAGTGCAAAAGGATCTGTACAATTTCCTCATGACAGGCCAATACCTTATGACGTAATAAGTAAGATCGTAAAATTCAGGGTTAAACAAAACGAAGAAAAATTTTCTCTTAAAAAAAATAATGGTAAGAAATGATTTGGTATGGTGGAGATTTTTAAAACAAATGTTACCGATCATTCACAGGCTGAAAAAATTATAGCCCTTCTCAAACTGCATTTTCCTTGC
>VBAS01000022.1:508-16477 GCA_005882975.1 Bacteroidota bacterium
CAATTTTGATCTGCATGACTGCGACAAAATCCTTCGTGTAAAAGGAGATTCGGTTCTAATTAACGAAATAGAAGACCTTGTTTCCACTGCAGGGTTTTATTGCAGTGTTCTCAATTAAATTCCGCACTTCCTTGTCTTAATCCAAAATATTTTTAAAGAAAGTCAAAGAAAAGTTTTGCGTAACCAAAAGGTTTCATATAAATTTGTGTAACCAATCGGTTACTAAAACAAATTTACATGAGACGAGATGTGTTCCAGGCGATCGCTGATCCTACAAGAAGGGAGATCATTAATATGATCGCTCATGAAACTTTAAACCTGAATTCTGTAGCCGAAAAATTTCATATTAGCCGACCGGCTATCTCCAAGCATATAAAAATTTTGACTGAATGCGGATTGATCGTCATTAACCAAAAAGGAAGAGAGCGGCATTGCGAAGCGAATCTTAAAAAACTAAATGAGATCTCAGTGTGGGTGGAACAATACAGGGAATTCTGGGAACAAAAATTAGATGCACTTGAAAGTTATTTAAACCAATTACAAACTTCAAAAAATAAACGTCATGTTACGAGAAAAAGAAAGTAATACTGCGGAAAGAGAACTTACGATCTCCCGTTTACTGAATGCTCCAAGAGAATTGGTATGGGAAGTATGGACAAAACCTGAACACATAAAAAACTGGTGGGGACCGACCGGGTTCACTAACACTATCTTTTCTATGGAAGTAAAACCGGGAGGGGTGTGGGATTTTATTATGCATGGCCCTGATGGCACGGATTATAAAAACAAAAGTATCTACAAGGAAATAATAAAGCCCGAACGTATAGTATTTGAACATGTAAGTCCAAAATTTATTGCCACTATTACTTTTGAAGAAAAAAATGGCAAGACCCTACTTACATGGAATATGCTATTTGAAACAAGGGAGCAATTTGAAAAAGTTGTAAAAACATTTAAAGCTGATGAGGGATTAAAGCAAAATATTGTAAAACTGGAAGATTACCTGCAGGCACAGTTTTCAATACGAAGCCAGCTTAAGACAACTACAAATGCCAGGGTAACTACCTATCTTAATTTTCCAGGAAAGACAGAAGAGGCTTTCAATTTTTATAAAAAAATTTTTAAAACTGAATTCAGTGGTAAAGGCATCCAACGCTTCGGTGACATACCACCCGGAACCGGGCACCCACCTGTTTCTGACAATATAAAAAATATGATTTTGCATGTTGAATTACCCATAGTCGGCGGCCATGTTTTAATGGCAACTGATGCTCCGGTTGAAATGGGATTTACATTAACGCATGGAAATAATATGCACATTTGTGTTGAACCTGAAACGAGAAAAGAAACGAAAAGATTATTTGATGCACTTTCCGAAGGAGGGACCATTACTATGCCGTTAGAAGATATGTTCTTTGGTGCTTATTTTGGCGAATGCACCGATAAGTATGGAATAAACTGGATGTTCAATTTCATTCAAAAATAAAGTAGCAAAAAAATATTATGAAAGAAGATCAGCCGATAATTGTGGAACGAACCTATAATGCTCCAATAGAAAAAGTATGGAACGCTATTACCAATAAAGATGAAATGAAGAAATGGTATTTTGACCTGGCTGAATTTAAAGCAGAACCGGGATTTGAATTTCAATTTTATGGAGAAGGAAAACAAGGAGAAAAATTCTTACATCTGTGTAAAGTGATAGAGGTGATTCCAAAGAAAAGGCTTACTTATAGTTGGCGGTATGATGGGTATGAAGGCAATTCATTTGTAACATTTGAATTATTTCCGGAAGGAAACAAAACAAAAGTAAAACTTACTCATAATGGACTTGCATCATTTCCTGTCACTGCTAATAAAGATTTTGCCAAAGAGAATTTTATGGAAGGCTGGAGTTATATCATCGGTACAGGATTAAAAGAATATGTAGAAAATGCAAACAACTGATTGCTGAAAGCGTTTCACGATGAAGTTTGCAGGCATTATCTTTGAACACCCATGATGAATACCCGGTTAAAGAGAATTATTAATTTTTCATTATTAATTATTAATTCAATTGCACTTAATGCCCAACTCAAATGGACAAGTGTGGATTCATTGTACCAGCCATTACCTTCATCTGTTCATATCTACCTTACTAACGAACCAATCGATACAGCGCCTTTTCGGGCTTATTATTTGGTGGCGGATATAAAAGACAAAAAATTGAATTTTACTGCGGATACAACGCTTGGGAGGAGATTTACTCCAACACAATTTTATCAAAAGGATTTTCAGCCACTAGTTGTTGTTAATTGTACATTTTTTTCTTTTGCAACAAATCAAAATCTGAACGTAGTGATCAAAGACGGAAAGATGGTTGGATATAATATACATATTATAGCGGGACATGGAAAAGATACATTGACTTACCGGCATCCTATCGGAAGTGCAATCGGTATTTCAAAGAGCAGGAAAGTTGATGTTGCCTGGTTATTTGCAGATACTTCAGTGAAATATCCTATAGCTTTTGAAAGAAATCCTGAACTACTAAAAGATAGTTTTTCAAGAGTGTCCAAATTTTCTTTTGCTCCGGAACTTCTTCATCTGCCTAAAAGAGAAAAACGAAGGGGTATTAAAGACAGATGGAAAATGAAAACGGCGGTAGGCGGAGGCCCTGTGCTTCTGCAAAACGGAGAAATAAGGATCACCAATAATGAAGAATTAAAATTTGTCGGAAGCGCAATTAACGATAAGCATCCCCGCACTGCAATGGGTTATACAAAAGATGGTAAGCTTATTATTTTAATGATCGAAGGAAGAAATATAGTTGCTCATGGTGCTACACTTGGACAAGAAGCTCAAATACTAAAAGACCTTGGCTGTTGGGAAGCATTGAATCTTGATGGAGGTGGCAGTAGTTGTATGCTGGTAAATGGAAAAGAAACGATCAAACCTTCTGATGCTACCGGGCAAAGAGCCGTGCCAGCTGTTTTTATTATCAAGGAAAAATAAAAGCGGAAGATGATCTTCATCTTCCGCTTTGGTGTAAATATTTTTAATAGATTACCAGATCCTGGCTCTTAAACTATCCGGACGATACATCTTATCACCGGGTTTTATATTGAATGCAGTGTAGAAATCATCGACATCAACAAAAGGCCCATTTACCCTGTATTTAGCAGGTGAGTGAACATCAGTAAGCAGACGATTTCTTAAACTTTCTTCACGAAAATGAAATTGCCAGCTCAATGCATAACCAAGGAAATAACGTTGAAGCGGCGTCATTCCATTTATTAGCTTCCCGTCTTTATAAGTTTGCGTTTTCTTGAATGCGTCTAATCCAATAAGTATTCCACCAAGATCAGCAATGTTTTCTCCGGTAGTTGCTTTGCCATTTATATGGTAACCGGGCAATGGTTCGTATTCATCAAATTGTTTAATGATCGCTTCTGCTCTTTTCTTAAATTCTTCTTCATCTTTCTTTGTCCACCAGCTTACAAGATTTCCTTTTGCATCATACTGTCTTCCTTCATCATCAAATCCATGAGTGATCTCATGGCCAATAGTAGACGCTCCGGCATATCCATATACAAGGGCATCATCTAATTCCTCATCTTTAAAACCGGGAACAGTAAATATTCCGGCTGGTAAAACAATCTCGTTATTACTTGGATTGTAATAAGCATTCCATGTTTGGGGCGTCATTCCCCATTCTGTTCTGTCGACTGGCTTTCCTAATTTATTAAACTCGTAATTATGTTGCCAGGTATTTGCATTGACAATATTCTGAAGGTAGCTGTCATTACTTATCGTCATTGCAGAAAAATCTTTCCATTTATCAGGGTAGCCAACCTTTTTTGTGACAGCAGCAAGTTTCGCATACGCTTTTTCTTTAGTACTGTCACTCATCCAGCTTAGATTTTTAATTCTTTCTTTCAGCGCATCACGAATCGCCTCAACAAGATCTATGTAACGTTTCTTTGCTGTCTCATTAAAATATTTTTTTACATACAATTGTCCGAGCAATTCACCCATTGCATTTTCTTCACTTTGCATTACACGTTTCCATCTTGGCCTTCTTTCTTTTGCACCGCTAAAAAGTTTATTGAAATTGAATGCTGCAACCCCAAAACGATCAGGCAGTGAGCCAGCAAAATCGCTTATCAAATTAAATCTTACATAGCTTTTCCATACATTGATCGGTGTGGACTTTAGTATTGTTTCAAGTGCTTTAAAGAATTCTGGCTGACCTACAATTACGGAGTCAATATTTTTTACACCTTCTGTATTTAGAAAATTATTCCAATCAATTGACGCGGAAATTTTATCCAGGTCAGCAATTGCTATTTTATTGTAATTAGCATAAGGATCACGAAGGTCAGCAAGTTTGCGGCTGGCTTGCGCCAGTTTTGTTTCCATTGCAAGAATATCTGTAGCTGCTTTGTTAGCAGATACGCTATCATCTCCCGCCATGTGAAGCATCGTGGAAATATATTTTACATATTCATTGCGAATATTTTTTGTTGCTGAATCTTCTTTGAAATAATATTCTCTTTCAGGCAGGCCAATACCACCTTGCCATAGTTTGTAAGTCATCACTTCGCTATTCTTATCATCCTGTGTTACGAAGTCTGCAAAAACTGTGTATGATCCAAGCTTTCTGAATTCCGATACGGTTGCCAGCAATGATTTGATATCGGTGATCGCATTGATCTTATCAAGATAGGGTTGCAAATGTTTTAATCCATCATTTTCGATCTTTGCACTGTCCATGCCGCTGCTCCAGAAATCTCCGATCTTTTGTTCATTGCTTCCTTTTGCTGCTCCCGACTTTGCTGCTTCTTCACTTATTTCTCTTGTACGTCTTAAATTTTCTTCAAAAACAAGATTGCCGATACCACAGGACGATTGCTCATTGGGGATCGGGTTCTTTTTGATCCAGCCACCATTGGCGTATTCAAAAAAATCATCAGATGGGCGAACTGTTGTATCAAGACTGGAAAGCAAAACATCTTCTTTTGTTTCCTTCTTTTCATCTTTTGTGTTACAGGAAATGAGAATGGAAGCAAGTGCAGAACATGCAAGCAATTGTTTTATCATAAACCTTATTTTTTTATAAATGTAAAATTTCAACTCTTCCTTAAAACAAAATATTGATAGGTGGGAGCCCTGTCACTATATTATATTTTCTCTATAGTTATTCTCTTTCCCAAACCAATGCACTTGCACCAAGTATTGCGGCGTGTGCTTCTTTCAGGTGACTGATAAGTATTCTCACTTTATTTTGAAAGACCTGTATAAGATTATCTTCCATGCTATCTCGGGTGGGCTTTAATATAAAATCACCGGATTTTGTAAGTCCGCCAAATAAAATTATTGCTTCGGGGCTCGTGGTCATTACTGCATTGGCGAGTGCAATTCCTAAGATCCTGCCTGTGTAGTTAAAAATTTCTTTTGCAAGTTCATCGCCTTCTATTGCCGCATCATATACTGCTTTTGAGTCCAGCATTTCAGCAGGAACTTTTTTTAATAAGCTTGGCTTTTTGCTTTTCTCTAAAAATTCAATTGCAGTTAATCTTACGCCAGTAGCAGATGCATAACTTTCCAATGAACCTTTTTTTCCCGTACCAGCATGAATACGTCCATCAGGGATCACGATCGTATGTCCCAATTCACCTGCAAAACCATCATGCCCATAGATCAGGTGGCCATTTGCAACAATACCACTTCCAACACCTGTACCAAGGGTGATCATGATAAAATCTTTCATTCCTTTTGCAGCGCCGTACATCATTTCTCCGATAGCAGCCGCATTGGCATCGTTGGTGAGTGTAACAGGTAATTGAAATTTATCTGACAAAAGTTTTGCCAATGGAATAACACCTTCCCACGGAAGATTAGGGGCATATTCAATAGTGCCTGTATAATAATTTCCATTTGGAGCACCCACACCAATCCCTTTTATTCTTCCAACGCCACCGGCTTTGTCGATCACTTCAGAAACTACCTGGTGTAACTCATCAATAAAAGTATTAACTGTCTTATGTTTTTTGGTTGACATTTCTGCTGAGAACAAAACATTTCCATCACGATCAACAATACCATATTTTGTTCCTGTTCCACCAATATCAATTCCTATTGCAAGTGGTGTTACATTTGGGGGAATATGTGCTTTCTTTTTTGCCATTGAAAATGTTTTTGTATCGCCTTCGATTAATTTTTAGTAACCTCCAAAGCACCTTCAGGAAATGTTTCCGAAGAGGTCAGATCATCATCAGCCACGCCTTCATAATCGATTCCTTGTTTTTTCAAGATTCCTTTTACCGCAAATCCAAAAACAGCGAGATAAGCAAAACAGAGGGCAGCTACCCAATAGGATTGATGAATACCGTAACCAATAAGCTCAGGATTTTTAGATTGTACAAAGTCTGCTATTTTACCCTGTAAAGGTGGAATAATACCACCACCAAGTATCATCATAATTAAAAAGGCAGAACCTTGCGTTGTGTATTTGCCTAAACCTAATATCGACAAATTGAAAATAGCAGGCCACATAATAGAACAGAATAATCCACCACTTAAGAAAGCATAAGTAGCAACTTTGCCAGTTGTAAAAATTCCGAGCAGCATTGCAGTAACGCCAAGAATTGAAAAGATCAAAAGTGTTCTTGCTGGTTTATTCTTACTGATATAAAATGCACCCATTTGAATAAACACACACAGTATATAATAATACAATGGAGTGACATCATATTGTGAAATAGCACTGACGGCGATGATAATACCGAATGCAACCAGTGGTACCACAAACATCATGATCTGCTGAGTAGTCTTTTTTAAATTGAATACAGAGATTGCACCTGTCCATCGTCCGATCATCAAACTTCCCCAATACATAGATATAAATGGCGCTACCTCCGAGGATTGATATCCGCCAAAGTCGGGCTGTTTTAATAACTCACTAAGATTACTTACGATGGTAACTTCAACACCGACATAAACAAAAATTCCAAGCATACCCAATACAAGTTGAGGATAACGCATCGCTCCCCATCCCTCCGGTTTTTTTCTTGCACTTAAATTTGAAAGTAACAAAGACACAACAACAACAGCCAATGCTCCTAACAACCATTTCATCCTGTATGTTTCCAGGTCATGTTTTTGAATATCAGAAAGTGTTGCAGGATCTGTTTTATAACTATTAAAAACAGGAACAAACATTACGATCAGTAATCCTGTCATTATTAGTAAAGAATATAAAGCCTTATTTGCATTTTCAGTTTTCTCTGTTGAAATACCTGCAGGAACTTTCTTTGAAAAAAAGAAAAGCGCTGCTGCGGCTATGAACAAAGCACCAACACAAGTATATAAAATGATAACCTTACTGAGACCTAAAGAAGCAATTTTTTCATCAGTTATAGCAGCAGTAGTTCCAAATAATGCAAACGCCACTACAATGGGTCCAATGGTAGTTCCAAAAGAATTTACACCGCCTCCGAGATTTACCCGACCCATACCAGTAGAAGGATCACCTAAGGCAATTGCGAATGGCTGAGCCGCAGTTTGCTGTAAGGAAAAACCGAGTGCTACTATAAAAAGACCAGCCAGCATTCCGGCAAAAGTGTTTGCATTTACCGCAATGATCATAGCGGCGGCACCAATAGCAGAAAACAATAGACCGTACACAATACTTCTTTTGTATCCCCACTTGGCAACAAGATCCTTTCCTCCAAATGCTCCATACATAAAAAGCACTAATGCGCCAATGTAATAGGCAGTATAAAAAGCAAAGTCAACTAACTGGCTTTGAAACTGGTCAAGATGAAAGTAGTGCTTGCAAAAAGGAATGAACACACTATTACCGGAAGCAATAAATCCCCAGAAGAAAAATACAAGAACTAAAGTACTGAGAGCTCCATAATTGGTAGGTATAAAACCAGTAGAAGATGGTGCTATTGGTTTGGATGGTCCCATTGCTGTTGCCATAGTTGCAATCGTTTAGGTGAATAATTTGGTGATGAAAATAAACAATTTTTGTTAGCGAAAAATTTTTATACAATATTCATGTCTTTACTAAAAACAGCTTACATTGAATTAATTTCTCCGAAACAACTGTTAGCTGCAAATGGAAATAATTCATATATCAGCGGAATGTTATCCGGTAGCCAAGGCGGGAGGTCTTGGAGATGTTGTTGGTGCGTTACCGAAATATCAGAACAAGCTTGGGCATGTGGCAAAAGTTGTGATGCCAATGTACCGTACAAAATTTTTGTATAACAATGCATGGGAGCTGGTGCATGAAGGAAGTCAATACATCGGAACCAAATGGTTTCACTACAGTGTTATAAAAGAAAAAACAAATAAACTTGGGTTTGATCTTTACTTAGTTGATATAAATGGCTTGCTTGACCGTGAAAAGATCTACGGATATGATGATGACTCCGAAAGATTCACTGCATTTCAAATTGCCGTTTGTGATTGGCTGAGCAAATGGCAACACTTACCGGATATAATTCATGTGCACGATCATCATGCCGGGTTGATCCCTTTTATGATCAAATTTTGTTATGCGTTCAGACATTTAAGTCAAATACCAACAGTTCTTACTATTCATAATGGACAATACCAGGGCTGGATGGATTGGAATAAGGCGCATTATATTCCTGCATATGATAGTTGGAAGTGGGGTATGCTCGATTGGAAAAAAAATATTAATCCCCTGGCCTCGGCAGTTCGATGTGCATGGAAAGTAAATACAGTGAGTCAAAGTTATATGGATGAATTGCGTTACGCTGCAAATGGACTGGAAGATCTTTTTGAATATGAAAAAGGAAAATGCAGTGGCATATTAAACGGAATTGATAATGAAGTATGGGATCCTGAGACAGATGAATACCTGGCAAAACATTTTTCAGTTGAAACTCTTGAAAAAGGGAAACGAAAAAATAAAAAAGAGATCTGTAAACAGTTTGATCTTGATGTTGAAAAACCTTTGTTCACTTTCATTGGAAGATTGGTAGGAGAGAAGGCGGCCGATATTTTGCCAGAAGCTATCAGTTCTTCTGTTTATCAACACCAGGGCAATTGTAATTTTTTAATTCTGGGTTCAGGTGATCCCGTTGTAGAAGGCCAACTGGAAAGTGTAAAGCAGCAGTTAAATGGTTATGTAAGCACTTATATTGGTTACAGTGAATCATTGAGTCATTTAATGTATGCAGGTGCTGATTTTCTTTTAATGCCAAGTCGTGTTGAACCCTGTGGCTTGAACCAGATGTATGCATTGCGTTATGGTACAGCGCCGATCGTAAGAAGTACCGGCGGGTTAAAAGATACCGTAATTGATATTGGCGATCCGCAGGGCTTTGGAATAAGATTTAATGAAGCAAGTGTTTGGGATGTTACTTATTCAGTAGGTCGTGCTATCGATCTTTATTATAACAGGAAAGAGCAGTTTCAGCAGATAAGAGAATTTATGATGAAGATCGATCATTCGTGGGAGTCTTCGGCGGAAGAGTATATTAAGTTGTATCAGTCCTTAAAGTAGATGATAGTTTATTAGATGATAGATGATAGTTCTTCAGTGATAAGGCTCAGATTCATATAATTCTTAATCATTAAATAAAATTTTATGGGCCGGGAAAGTATTCTTAAAACAAAAAGTTTCGATTTTGCAGTAAGAATTATCAAACTATATAAATACTTGAAGAAAATGCATAATGAATATGAGCTTTCGCAACAATTAGTTAAGGCTGGCACTTCAATTGGTGCTTTGATAAGGGAAGCTGCGCATGCCGAAAGCAGAAAAGATTTTGTTCATAAATTGAATATAGGTTTGAAAGAAGCTAATGAAAGTGTTTATTGGCTGCAGTTATTACATGCCACTGATTATATAAATAAGAGGATGTTTGATTCTTTAATAAAAGATGCGCTAGAATTATTAAAAATGCTAATTTCAAGTGTAAAAACAACCAAAAGCAGAAACTAATCAATGAATAGGGAACTATTATCTTCATCTAATAAACTATCATCTATCCAATGGCCATCAGAACGATAACTCACTCAAGAGAAATTCTAAGTGTAATTCTTGGTGGGGGAGCCGGCTCAAGACTATATCCATTAACTGCCAGCCGTAGTAAACCTGCTGTACCAATTGCTGGTAAGTATCGCTTAGTTGATATTCCCATTTCTAATTGTTTAAATAATGGAATAGGAAGAATGTTTGTACTTACACAATTCAATTCTGCCTCACTTAACCGGCATATAAAAAATACTTATCATTTCAGTGCATTCAGTAAAGCCTTTGTTGATATACTTGCTGCAGAACAAACACCTGACAATCCAACATGGTTCCAGGGAACTGCTGATGCAGTTAGACAAGGACTTCGCCATATTGAGCCGTTTGATAGTGATTATATCCTGATCCTGTCTGGTGATCAGTTGTATCAAATGGATTTTGCTGAAATGCTCGATAATCATAAAGCATTGGGTGCTTCTATTTCTGTTGCTACAATTCCTGTTACTGAAAGAGATGCCCCTGAATTTGGAATTCTTAAATCAAAAGACGGATTGATTGATTCTTTTATAGAAAAACCTAAAAAAGAACTTTTGCCAGATTGGACAAGTGATACCGGTGATGCGATGAAAGCTAAAGGAAGAAATTACCTCGCGTCAATGGGTATTTACATATTTAATCGTAGTTTATTATTTGATTTTTTGGAAAATGAATTCAAGGATGCAACAGATTTCGGTAAAGAAATAATTCCGCAATCCATCAAGAAATATAAAGTAGCCAGTTATCAATACACCGGATACTGGACTGATATCGGAAACATTTATTCATTCTTTGAAGCGAATATTGACCTGACAAAAGATATCCCTGATTTTAATTTATTTGACAGTGACCGGGTTATTTATACACGCAGCAGGATGTTGCCTCCCGCAAAGATCAGCGGTACTACTCTTGAGAAAACTCTTGTTGCGGAAGGTTCTATCATTAATGCAAGCCGTGTTGAGCATTCTGTTACTGGTATTCGATCTCGGGTCGAACATGGTACCACTCTTGTAAGTACTTATATGATGGGTAGCGATTATTATGAAACCATTGCTGAAATTGCTCATGCAAAAGAACGAGGTATTCCATTACTTGGAATTGGTAATCGCTGCTACATTAAAAATGCGATCATTGATAAAAATGTCCGGATCGGTGATGATGTAAGGATCAATGGAGGCCCTCAGTAAAGGATGGAATAGTAGTGGTAAAAAAAGGAGCGATCATTCCAAATGGATTTGTGATCAGTTAATGAGAAATAATTTTTTTTATAAAGGGAACTTCGGTTCCTTTTTTTGTGATCAAAATGTGTAATGAATACATAATCTTCCTATCTTCCCTTCAATTCTTCATTTAACGATTGTGTATGTCAACTGCCTTCACCGGGGTAAAGCCACGTTTAAGTATCAGCCAGGTCATTAACATGAGTGTTGGTTTTTTTGGGATCCAGTTTGGATGGGATCTTCAAAGAGCTAATATGGGGCGTATCTATGAAAACCTGGGAGCCAATCCTGACCAGGTTCCAATTTTATTTTTAGCAGCGCCATTGACGGGACTTCTTGTGCAACCCATCATCGGTTACATGAGTGACAGAACATGGCATCCAAAATGGGGGAGAAGAAGACCTTACTTTATGATCGGCGCTATTTTAAGTTCGATCGCTTTGGTGTTTATGCCGCATAGCAGCACATTGTTTATGGCGGCTGGTTTACTTTGGGTGATGGATGTTTTTGGAAATGTATCTATGGAACCTTTTCGTGCATTTGTAACCGATAAACTTCCAGACTCACAAGTGAACCGGGGATTTATAATGCAAAGCTTTATGATCGGTTTAGGTGGAAGTATTGCTTCTGCATTGCCCTGGATCTTTAAAAATATTTTTAATCGTGCCAATACTGCTTCTATTGGAGAGATACCAGAAAATGTAAAATGGTCATTTTATATTGGCGCATTCTTTTTTCTTTCTGCGGTTTTATACACTGTATTCACTACTAAAGAATATCCGCCATCAGATCTTTCATATAAGGATAAAGTAAAAGAATCGAATAAAGGTTTTGGTGGTGGTGTAAAAGAGATCCTGGGAGCGTTAACAAACATGCCAAAGCGAATGAGAATTGTTTCATTGATACAATTTTTTACCTGGCCGGGCCTTTTCTTAATGTGGTTCTATTATACAACCGCGGTAGCTGTAAATGTTTTTCATGGCACAGATGCTAATGATCCTGTGTACGCAGAAGGAGCGGATTTTGGCAGTCTTACACTTTCTTATTATAGCGTAGTTACTTTTCTATTTGCACTAGTATTGCCATTTATTGCAGATAAGCTTGGAAGGAAATTAACTCATTCTCTTTGTCTTCTTTGCGGTGCAATAGGATTGATCAGTGTAAGTTGGGTAGAAAATAAATACATGTTATATGTATCGATGACAGGAGTTGGAATTGCCTGGGCGAGTATATTATCCATGCCTTATGCTATGCTAAGCGGATCATTGCCCAAAGATAAAGTGGGTATTTACATGGGAATATTTAACTTCTTTATTGTACTGCCTGAGATCATTGCATCATTAGGTTTTGGATGGCTTATGAAAAATGTTTTGAATAATGATCGCCTGGCAGCAGTAAAAGTCGGTGGTGGTCTCATGATACTGGCGGCTTTGATCTGTTTTATCTTTATTAAAGAAAAGAAAAATGAAATGATCGATGAAGCAGAAGTAGCCAAATTAGAAATTCTTGAAGAACGTTCTGTATAAGCGTATGAAAAAAATAATTCTCTTTTTTATCTGCTCATTCATTATTGAGCGATCATTTTCGCAAAATTCAATTGAGGTTTATCCTTCTAATTGGTGGGTGGGGATGAAGATGAATAAGATCCAGTTAATGATCTATGCAAAAAATGCAAGTAATATGATCCCTGCACTTAATGTGCCTGCAGGAGGAACAAAGTTAACAGATGGAATTATTTTGAAAGGAGTTCATCATGTAGAAAACCCCAATTATGTCTTTCTTGATATTGAAATTGCTAAAACTGCAAAGCCAGGCATTCGCAAATTTGAGTTTGTTATGCCCGGTATTCATACTACAATTGATTTTGAATTGAAGGCTCGTCGCAACGGAAATGGAATTGCATTTGCTCAAGGTGTCACTTCAAAGGATCTTGTTTATTTATTAATGCCAGATCGTTTTAGTAATGGCGATCCTTCAAATGATCGTATTGCGGGAATGAGAGATCAAACACTCAACCGTGATTCAATTTATCACCGTCATGGCGGCGATCTGCAAGGAGTGATCAATCATCTTGATTATTTAAAAGATCTTGGCGTCACTTCTGTTTGGATGACCCCGGTTATTGAAAATGATATGCCAAACAGAACTGAACATGGTTATGCATTTACCAATCATTATAAAATTGAACCGAGATTAGGTGGCCCTGAGATGTATAAAAGACTAAGTGACGAACTACATAAACGCGGAATGAAACTGATACAGGATGCAGTTTATAATCATGTTGGGCTTTATCATTTTACTGTCCAGGATCTTCCGATGAAGGATTGGCTGCACCAATGGCCCACGTTTACCCAAACCACTTATAAAGATCAAACCATTTTTGATCCTCATGCTGCACATTCCGATACAAAGAAAATGGTTGACGGTTGGTTCACTCAGCAAATGCCGGATATGAATGAAAGCAATCCTTATGTTGCAAACTATTTAATTCGTTGAAGAATTTGGAGTTGATGGATGGAGAATAGATACTTATGTTTATAACGATCTTAATTTCATGAATCGTTGCAATAAGGCATTGATGGATGAATATCCAAAGATCACCATGTTTGGTGAAACATGGGTGCATGGTGTTATAAACCAAAGCTACCTCTGCCAAAATAATTTCAATATACCTTTCAAAAGCAATTTGCAGGCAACAACAGATTTTCAATTATTATTTTATGGAATTCAACCAGCTTTGAAAGAAAATTTTGGATGGACTGAAGGAGTAAATAAGCTTTATACAACGACAGCACAGGATTTTGTTTATAAAAACCCAATGCGGGAAGTGATCTTCTTAGGCAATCATGATCTTCCGCGTTTTTATTCAGTGCTGGATGAGGATACGACTAAATATAAAATGGCATTGGCATGGTTGATGACCTTTCGTGGCATTCCACAATTATATTACGGCGATGAAATTTTAATGACCGGTCTTACAAATCCGGATGGAAATGTCCGGCTTGATTTTAAAGGCGGATGGGCAGAAGACAGAGACAATAAATTTACTAAAGAGGGGAGAACTCAAAAAGAGGATAATATTTTTCAATACGTAAAAAGGTTTGCCAATTTTAGAAAAAACTCTTCTGCCATCACGACTGGGAAGTTAATGCAGTACGTTCCGGTTAACGGAGTTTATGTTTATTTCCGTTATGATGAAAAACAAACTGTGATGTGTGTAATGAATACAAGCGATCATCCTGCAACAATTGATCTTTCAAAATATGCGGAACGAATGAAAGGTTTTACCAAAGCATACGATGTAGCAACAGGAGTTACATTCGATCTTGAGCCAAAGCTTACACTTGGTGAAAAATATTTATTGGTAATGGAGTTGTCTAAATAACTCCTTGCGGAAAAGTAGTTTAAATAAAAATATTCCAAATAGATTGTTGGCCCCAAGTGCCCCAATCTTTAGATACTTTTTGTACCGCTTGTTTTAATTCCTCTGCTGGCTTCTTTTTCCCTTTAGTAGGCGCTGCAATTATATTTGTATTAACCCCAGTTATCTGCAATTTGGTAGCGATCCAACTGGTAAACATTCTTGGTATCGTGATACCCATGATCATTCCGGGCAAACCATGAATACCCATGGGCCCACCGCTTACAGTTATTTCATCTGTGTAAAAAGCAAATACATACACACTGTCGAATATAACAGCCTGCGCTTTTCTGCAAATAAAACCAGCTATCTCACGGGTTTCATTGGGCATAAGTTTCCAGTCCAATTTCATCAGAGAATCCGCAAGTATATAAGTTTGATCAAAAACGAATTTTTGATTTACTCTTGTATTACTGTTGAAATCGTTGTACCAGACATTATCTTCTGCATTATTAGTACCCCATGGCAATTTATCTTTTTCATTCAACCGGTCATATTTGTAAATAGTCTTATTATCACTAAAGGTCAAATGATAATAAGTGGTGGAAAAATTGGGCATTTTATCCTTGAACATTTCACCAAAAAAGCCATCGCCAAACATTCGATGATTATTTACTCTTACCTCAAATTCTATCATACCACTATTGATAAATTGCTGTGCATTTGTTGAAATTGCAATTAGAATTATTAGTGAAGCAAATATCTTTTTCATGCGAACTTTTTTTAATGATTAAAACATTTTTGCCGGCTTGCCGTTCTTTGAAAGATTCCATGTTGCCGTCAACAGCCAGAATCTTTTGAGTGTTTCATAATAAGTTTCAGTATAGCTATAACTGCTGAAGTTCCTGTTATAGCCCTTGTTCTGATTTAAAATGTCATTTACCTGGATCTTTAATTCAAACTGATTCTCTTTAAAGAATCTTTTAATGAGATAACCATTCCAGGTGGTGAAGCTATTGGCATCCGGGAAACGTGGATCGTTTTGGCGCATTTGTAATGATACGTCCGAACCAACTTCCCATTTCTTTGCAAACGTTTTACTTCCGCTGCCATTTAAGTTGATTGACCAATACTGTGCATTGGCACTGGAATTCACAGAAGACTTGGAATCATTCCAACTGAAGCTTGTGGAGAGCCATGCATTATATTTCTCCGGCTTATAAGTATTTGTAGAAACCCGGATGCTATAGCTCTTGGTAACGTTTATGTTCTTTACTCCATTAATATACTCAACGCTACGGTTGAAATTATAACCGGGGCCAACACCGTTTCTCCAGCCAAATCCTTTTATCTTA
>VBAS01000022.1:16588-17580 GCA_005882975.1 Bacteroidota bacterium
AATCCAAGATTAGTGAACATGCTTTTTTCTTTCAAAACATTATAGAAATTATAGCCAGCATCAAAGCTGTGTCTGAAGGACTGTTTCAAAAAAGGGTTACCGAGATAGACATTCAACGGATCTGTATTTACACGTGTTGGCTGTAATTGTTCTAATGACGGAGCTGTTGTAGTACCATTGTAGTTAATGCGAAGACTTTCATTTGGTTTGAATTTGTAAGTATAATTTGCTCTTGGAATAAAGTTCACAAAATTATAATGAACAATAGTATCCCTGGTCAGATCCTTCTTTTCAAACTGGTTAAAATCAACAGAGCCACCGAATGTAAAGCTGTATTTTTTCTTATTGAGACGAAAACTTAAGCCCGGCGTATTTTGAACTCGGTTAAAGATGAAAAAATTACTTAGTGAGTCAACCATCTCTTCATATTTTCCATTAATGCTCTTGATATTGGTAAGGCGATCACTTTTGTTATTATTATACGCAAATCCATAAGTGAGCTCCATGTAAAAATCCTTTTTAAGCGGCTCTGTGTAAGAGATCTTTGTACTGACTGTATTATTGATATTATCATTTATATTTTGCTGATCAGTTGTATCACGATCATCAAGAACTCCGTTCTTATAATAATGATTCACGGAATATAATAACCCGTCAGATTCTGTACGGTTCCAGTTAAAATCCGCATTGATAGAAAGTGTTCTTGCCAGTTTTTTAAACTTATGCCTCCAAAGCAGGGAAGAAACTACATTGTTTTTATCGGTGTTGGTTTCACTTTTCCTCCTGGCCTGGTTAATAAATTTTCCCTGGTCATCTAATGTTTCAGTTGAATAATCAACATGGGCCAAGCTTGAGTTATTATTGAAACGTGAGGTCCACTTTACTGAATTATTTGAATCAAGATTAAACTCCATCGTCATGTTAACTGCATGCTTATTTGTTGAAGTGCGATTGTCGGAGACGCTATTAGTGCTCCATGGAGTGGTATTTGG
>VBAS01000372.1 GCA_005882975.1 Bacteroidota bacterium
CTTATTCGTTTAAAAAATGGAACGAGGTATATGCTAAACCTTTCGCCGGAATAGACACCCGTTAAAATTGCAATTAAAGTAATACCTATTTGAGCAGCTGATAAGAATACTTCTGGTTTGTTGGAGAGTTCCAAAGCTCTTCGTGCAAGTTCATCGCCTTTGTCTGCCATACTTTCAAGCCTGGCTTTCCGGGCCGATACCAGTGCGATCTCACTCATTACAAATAATCCGTTAATTAAAATAAGTCCCAGCAATATGAATATTTCCATCTAAAGTGAAGTTGGTTTCTTATTCGAAGTTAACGAATCCGAACCGCTTGTTGAAGAATGTACCAAGCAGCCAACCAAATGCAATACCTATAGTAGCGCCGCCTGCAATATCAAAAGGATAATGAACGCCGACATACACCTGGGCATAGCCAATGATAGCGGCCCACAAATAAGCTATCCATATCCATCTTCCAACGACTGGTCGCAACGTCAGGAAAATAAAAGTTGCCATTCCAAAATGGTTGGCCGCATGTGATGAGGTAAAACTATAAGTACCCGAGCAACGGTCTACAAGCAATCGTACATATTGAAAAAAATTCGGGTCAGCGCAAGGTCGCAATCGTTCAAATGCCTCTTTTACAAGTTGACTGCTTGTCATATCACAAAGAGAGACCGTACACAAAAACATAACGCACCACCACCAGCCACGATTTTTGAAATTCATCGGTATAAAAACAAGCAGGAACAAATAAATAGGTGTCCAGAAGTAGGCAGTGCGCAAGTAGGGCA
Organism: Bacteroidota bacterium; assembly: GCA_005882975.1. Taxonomy (GTDB): domain Bacteria; phylum Bacteroidota; class Bacteroidia; order Chitinophagales; family Chitinophagaceae; genus VBAS01. Next base: position 780 of record VBAS01000372.1, read on the forward strand.
ATACACTGTCAAAAAATGAATTGCTTTGATGATTATTAACCTGGATAAAAAGCCATTGATCCCATTGTTCTAGTTTGTGGAGGAGGCCGCTTTGAATCAAAAACATTTGACAAAAATAGAGGAACGGACAAAATATAACAGTATCTCATTGTCTATGAACCGGAAATTCTTTTCTTTTGCAGTTTTCTATGCTTATCAGGCTTAAAATTCCAAAGACAATAATGTGGGTGATAAACCTGCTGCTAAGCTTTTTGCTCATCTTTACTTTATTCAGATTTGCCACTTATTTTTCATTTAAGCCAAAGGATCTGAGCTTTAAAGAATTGGTGCCTTCTTTTTTGTTAGGTATTCGCTATGATCTTCGCTGGATCGCTATCATTCTTTTACCAATTGTATTTGTAAGTTTAATTCCAAACCTGTCACCATTTTATTCGGCAAGAAATAAAAAATGGTGGACTTGGTATCTCGCTATCATTACATTCATTATTTTTTTCTTTTTCGCCGCCGACTTTGGAAATTTCGCATATAACCGGACAAGGCTAAATGCAAGTGCACTTAATTTTTGGGAAGATGCAAAAATTTCCATGGCCATGCTATGGCAATCCTACCCGCTTTTCTGGATGTTGCTCGGATTAATAATTGCTGTGCTTTTGTTCCGCTGGATGTTTCGCCGCATGCATTGGACAGTGATAGTAAAAACAGACGGACACGGCATACCTTATAAAAGAAAATGGTTTTTAATTGCAGGGTTATTGCTTCTCATCTTTATTTATGGCAGCCTTACTACTTCATCCCTCAAATGGAAAAAAGCATTTGAGCTAAATGATAATTTCAAAAGCTATCTTTCGTTAAATCCACTTCAGAATTTTTTTACAACGCTGCGGTTTCGACAACCACAGTTCAATGAGAATACGGCAAGGGAAAATTTTTCTGTGATGGCAGATTGGATGGGATTACCTGTTAAAGAAAATTTTTCCTATCGTCGTGAAATATTTCCTGAAACACAAGCTTTGGAAAGTAAGCCAAATATTGTTTTGGTAATGTGTGAGTCGTTCAGCATGTATAAAAGCAGTATGAGTGGTAACCCGCTGAAGACAACACCTTACTTTAACCAAATGGCAGATAGTGGAATATTCTTTGAAAAATGTTTTTCACCGCATTTTTCCACTGCAAGAGGATTGTTTGCATTGCTTACCGGTATACCCGACGTGCAGCTTTCAAAATTTTCAACCCGCAATGAAGCGGCGCTTGATCAGCATACGATCATAAATAATTTTGAAGGTTATGATAAAATGTATTTCCTGGGTGGCAGTCCTGAGTTCAATAATTTTCATGGCCTTTTAAAAAACATCGATGGTCTGCAAATGCATGTTGAGGGAACGTTTAGTTCTCCGAAAATGAATGTTTGGGGTATTAGTGATAAAAATCTTTTTCTTGAAGCAAATAAAACTTTTAAGCAAGAGCAAAAACCTTTTTTTGCGATCATACAGACAGCAGATAATCACCGGCCGTTTATGATACCACCCGAAGACAGTGATTTTGAAAGAATAGATTTGCCCATTGATACCTTGAAAAAATATGGTTTTGAATCGGTAAATGAATTTAATAGTTTTCGTTATTCCGATTATTGTTTTAAAAAATTCATAGAGTCAGCAAAGGCTGAGTCCTATTTCCATAATACAATTTTTGTTTTTGTTGGTGATCATGGCATATCGGGAAATGCAACTGCTATTTATCCTTCTGTATGGACCGATCAGCGGCTTAGTGATGAACATGTGCCTTTATTATTTTATGCTCCATATTTATTAACGCCGCAACGCAGAACAGAAACGGTCTCGCAGATCGATGTGCTGCCAACCATTGCAGGAATGGTTCAACAACCTTATGTGAATTCTACACTTGGCCGGGATCTTTTGCAGCCAACCAAGCAAAACAACTATGCTTTTATCATTTATCATGATGAAGGGAAAATTGGTGTAGTAACCGACAGCTACTATTTTACCAAGAACCTGAATTTTCCGGAAGAACATTTATATCCGGTTGCGGGTGAAGTGTTGCCTTATACAACTGCTCAGCAAGATTCCATTAAAAAGAAACTGACCGGTGTAACAACTGCTATATATGAAACCGGGAGATGGATGCTGATGAATAATAAGAAGTAGCCTCCCCAAACCCCTCCGAAGGAGGGGCTTTGCAACGCACAAACACAGCTTAGCTGAAATGTTTCTTTTGTTTGTATAATTCATTAGCAGGAATTGTGTGTTGGTGGCCTTCCCTATCGGGGAAGATCGGGATGGGGCTTCTTTTTTGCAATGATGATGAGTCTGGGTTTGGTTCTTACATCATAATTCCCCAATTGGTAGTCGCCAAATACTTCCTGCACCTGCAAACCGTGGTAACTAAGCATATCATTAAGATCACCGAAGGAAAATTTGGAAACTTTTTCAGTATAATCGATCGCATGCATATTTTTTTGTAGAAATGTGTGTCATCGTGCCAACGGCGGATTTCATACCTGGTCCCATTGAGTTTTTTTTCTTCATTGAAAACTAAATGATCCTCGGAATAATGAACATTGAGATAGTCGATCACAAAAATTCCATTTGGTTTTAATCCGTTGGCGATCGTTCTTATGGCATCATCATGTTCTCTTCTTGTTTTAAAATATCCAAAGCTTGTAAAGAAATTGAAAGCATAATGAAAATAGTTTACCCGGAATGGCAATCGCATGTCATGCTGGTAAAACTCAAGGTTGGCTTTTTCAAACTTTTTTGCAAAAGCAATACTGTCAAAAGAAATATCGATACCAGTTACGTTAAAACCTTTTTCGGCAAGAAAGCGGCTGTGCCGGCCACGTCCACAGGCAATATCCAGCATATAGCTTCCGGGACCCGGTTTCAGGTGATCGATAAGTGTGGAAATAAATGCAGCTGCTTCTTTCTCATCCCGTTCAAAATATAATTTGTGATAAAAAGGAGAATTGAACCAGTCTTTGTACCAGGCCTGTTCTGACATTGAGCAAAAGTAATGACGAACTAATAAATCTATTGGGGCCTAAAAGCTTATTTTTGTCATCCCTAAAGAATTTACTGAACCATCAAACAGAAAAAAATATAGCGTGGCACTTATTAAAAGCATATCAGGTATACGAGGTACGATCGGCGGAAGCCCCGGGAACAATTTAACTCCCCTTGATATTGTAAAATTTACTGCGGCATTTGCAAATGTTATTGGTGGCGATAAAAAAGGGACTACACAGCATAAAGCAAAAATTGTAGTAGGTCGTGATGGCCGCATCAGCGGACAAATGGTGAGGGACATTGTTGTAAGCACTTTAACGGCATTGGGAATTGATGTGATCGATCTTGGTCTTTCCACAACTCCAACCGTGGAGATCGCCGTGAAAGAAGAACAAGCTGACGGAGGCATTATTATTACTGCAAGTCATAATCCAAAAGAATGGAATGCGTTGAAGCTTTTGAATAGCGACGGAGAATTTATTTCTGCAGAATTGGGAGCAAAAGTTTTGGACAAGGCGGCAAAAGAAGATTTTGTTTTTACTACTGTCGATCATTTGGGAACGGTAATCGTTGATGATGGTTATCTTCAAAAACATATCGACGCTGTTTTAAATTACCCGCTTGTAAATAAAGGTGCAATTGCCAG
>VBAS01000063.1:0-9141 GCA_005882975.1 Bacteroidota bacterium
AAGCAGATAAAATGGCCAGCGCAAAATCGATCGAGCTTTATTTCGGAGAAAAAAATAATCACAATTTGATAACCCATAAACAAGCAGTATGAAATTCAAATCAAAAAATGATTCTGATTTCTTTTCAGAACTCATAAAAAAAGTTGATGTCTATATGGAAACGAAAGGCGGTAACCGCTTTGCTGATAAAAGTATTTATATAAAAGGAATCATTCTAATCGGACTCTATTTAAGTAGTTATATTCTTTTACTCAGCCGAAGCCTGAATATAGCGTCTTCAATTTTATTAGTAATGATCATGGGTCTTGCGGGAGTAATGATCGTTTTCAATATTGTTCACGATGCATCACATAATGTTCTTTTTAAAAAAGGTCATTGAACAAAGCTGCCGACTATTTCGGTGACCTGATTGGAATGAATTCTTATATCTGGAATATCCGGCATAATATACAGCATCACACATTTACTAATGTAGCGGGTGGGGATGTTTTATTAGACAGCATTCCATTTATCCGCGTCTGTTCTCAACAGAAAAAATTACCGATGCATAAATACCAGGTATGGTATGTACCATTTTTATATATGTTCTATTCTATTTTCTGGGTATTCTTTATTGACATCAACATGTTCAGGCAAAAACAAATGGGTAATTATAAAAACATGAGTCATTCTTGGCAGGAGTGGACAAAGCTTATTTTCTTCAAGTCATTTTATCTTTTTTACATGATCATTTTTCCTGCATGGATAATCAACATTCCGTTATCAACTGTGCTGGCAGGTTTTCTTATCTATCATATGGTAGCCGGTATTTTATTATCAACAGTTGTTGTTTTAGGTCATTGTGTGGAAGGTGCTGAATATACCGCCCCTGATGAAAACGGGGTCATTCAAAATTCATTTTTGCAACATGAATGGAACGCCACTTATGACTGCAGCACAAATTCAACGGTTCTTCATTGGATCACAGGTGGCCTGAATACGCATCTTGCTCATCATCTTTTTCCTAAGCTATGTCATTGTCATTATTTGGATGTTACAAAGATCATTAAAGAACATTGTGCCGAGCATCAAATCCATTATCCTCATTACAGTTTGGGCGATGCTATAATTTCCCATTTTAATTTTTTAAAAATTCAGGCCGAAGCTTAATTATAAAACACAATGATGTGTATTTAAAAAAATCAATGTGTAAATCTCTAAAAACATGAAGCGTTTATTAAAAAATCATTTTGAATTGTACAGCATACTTGCCTGTATCAGTACTGCTTTCCCGTTGATCATGATTGCGGCTTTGCTAAGAAGCAATTATTCTTTTGCTTTTCACCTTCTTTTATTTTTAACTGGCTGGCTTGTGTGGACATGGGTTGAATATCATGTTCACCGTTTCTTGTTGCATCCAAAAACAGATAAATGGAAAACATGCACATCGCAGATCCATCAGCATCATCATATCGATCCCGGACAATTTGAAACAACATTATCGCACAGAATTCTACTTTTTATTTTCAGTTGTCTATTCATTTACATTGCCTACAAGCTGAATAACTACTTTACTTTTCTTTCGGGATTTTTCTGGGGTGCAGTAGCCTATTGCTATATCCATTACCTGCTTCATAAAAAATGGACAGAAGCATTCATGCCCCGTCATCACGATTTCCATATTACACATCATTGCAAACATATAGACAAATGTTTTGGAGTAACTGTGATGTGGTGGGATATGCTATTTGGTACTATTCCTAAAAAAAATTTATCTGCCAGCAATAAAATTTTGAATTTCTATTATAAAAAATGAATTCTTATTAAACAATTAAAAAAATAATTATGAAAAAAAACATCTTTTACTTTTTGCTGCTTGCAATTCCGGCCGCTAGCTTTTGTCAGCAAACAAATGATACTGTTCCATCCATTAAAACAGACTACCTGGTAAAAAGTAAAAATCAAAAAACCGCTGCATGGATTTTATTAGGTGGCGGTGCAGCATTGATAGGCACAGGATTTCTGATCGGAGATAGTAAGAATTCCACTTTTGATGATGCTGTTAACGGAGCTTTTTTGGGTGCCATTGGTACTCTTTCGACGATAGGAAGCATTCCTCTTTTTATTGCTTCAGGAAAAAATAAAAGAAGAGCAATGAAAACTACCACATTTATAAAAATGGAAACAGCACCATCATTTCAAGGGCAGTCTTATATACAAAATTCGTATCCTGCTTTTTCGGTGAATATTACTTTTTAACCAACACCAAAATGTATGCTCTTAAAATTTTCCAGCGTCCTTCACTTGATCTAATTAAACAAACAATAATTTTTAACATTTAAAAAAGGAGATTACAATGAAAAATTTACAACAGTTTTCCCAGCCCAATTTTATGTTTATAAAAACAAAATGGGTATTTGCTATTATTCTTTCAATCACAACCGTAATGACGAGTTGTAAAAAAGAATTTTCGCCATCGGGCAGTAACGAAGCGTTAAACCAGGAAACAAGAACAGCGTCATCAAAAGGCAAAGCACCTGACATAGTAGTACATGCCGGTGGCTCTATCCAGGCTGCGGTTGATGCAGCGAATCCCGGGGACATCATTCAAATTGAAGCCGGCACCTACCACGAAGCTATTGTGGTAAATAAGGCCGGAATTCAATTGATTGGAATAACAGGCCCTGGCAACGAAAGAGTAATAATTGAAAATCCTGGTGATGAGGATAATGGTATTACCGTTCGTAGTAATGGCGACGGATTTGTATTAAAAAATGTTACCGTACAAAACTTTGAAGAAAATGGAGTATTTATGATCCGGGCAGATAATTTTCTATTATCACATGTTGATACAAAAAATAACGGCGAATATGGTTTGTTCCCGCTGTTTTGTAACGGTGGCTTAATAGAACATTGTTCTGCCACAGGACATACGGACACTGGCCTTTATATTGGTCAATCTGAAAACATTACTCTGGAATATAATATTGCATTCGGTAATGTGAATGGTTTAGAAGTTGAGAATTGCTCAAATGTAACTGTTTCAAAAAATCAGTCTTACGATAATGTATGTGGTATTCTGATTGTCTTATTGCCAGGCCTTACTATAAAGACATCAACAAATATTTTAGTTAATGATAATCATGTATACGGCAACAATCATATCAACTTCGCAGAAGCAGGAGGTGGTTTTGAAGCCTTTGTTCCATCCGGCTCAGGTATCCTTGTTGTTGGAGTGGACAATGTCACCATAAAAGACAACAAGATCAGTGATAACAATTTCGTTGGGGTTGCAACTGTAAGTACTTTGTTATTGGGTGCAATTGCCGGCTTGCCTCCACAGGCTTTTGCAGATATTGAACCCAATCCGGATGGAACGAAAATAATAAGTAATGTACTTGGAAATAATGGTGCTGCTCCTCCTGCAGGAATTCCATTACCTGGTGTTGATCTTTTATGGGACGGATCAGGCACTAATAATTGCTGGAGCAATAATCATTTTTCTACTGCGTATCCTTCAAGTTTGCCAGTTTGTAATTAGTTAAGGAAATAGATTGATTTACTGCGCTCTTTCATTCATTTAGAAAAATTTTTATTATGAAAAAAATCATTCTTTACGCTTTACCGCTGGTGTTTTCGGTGGGAGCCTTTTGTCAGTCAACTCCCAACGACATGCAAGCTGTAAAAACTGATTACCGAAAAAAAAGTAAGAATCAAAAAACAACAGCATGGGTTTTATTTGGTGGTGGCGTTGCAATAACAACAGTAAGTGTTGTAATGGCAAGCGTAAAAGTAACAGAGGATTACGTAAATGTTATTGCCGGAGTTTTTTCAAGTGAACCGGTTCAGGAAAACAATTATACTGCGGAGAACATTCTTTTAGTTACGGGCACAGCATCTATGCTTGCTTCCATTCCATTCTTTATTGCATCCAAAAAAAATAAAAGAAATGCAATGGCTATGTCTGCGAATATAAAAATGGAAAATGCCCGAATGCTCCAGTACCAGTCTTTTGTTCAAACCTCTTATCCCGCTATTGTTTTAAAAATAAAATTATAAACTACTTCTATAAAAGGTATATGCAGAACGCAGGCATATACCTTTTGCCTTTTCTACCTCTAACCAGTACCTTTGCCGCACTTTAAGAACCAGGCAATGAACACATCTCATTTATCAGAACAAGAACAAATACGCAGGGAGAAATTGGGTGACCTTTTAGGAATGGGTGTCGATCCTTATCCTGCTGAACTATTTCCTGTGAACAATAGTGCGGTAAATATTAAGCAACAATTTAATGACGAGAATAAAGAAACATTTAAAGATATATGTGTTGCAGGCCGCATCATGAGCATTCGTGATATGGGTAAAGCAAATTTTGCAGTGATCCAGGATTCCTCTGGCCGGATTCAATTATATATTAAGAGAGATGATATTTGCCCGGGTGAAGACAAAACTCTTTATGATATCATTTGGAAAAAATGCACTGACATTGGTGACATCATTGGTGTAAAGGGTTATGTTTTTAAAACAAAAACAGGTGAAACATCCATTCATGTAAAAGAACTTTCAATGCTTGCAAAAGCATTAAAACCTTTGCCGATAGTTAAAGAAGCAGAAGGACAAACTTTTGATGCAGTTACCGATCCTGAATTCAAATACCGTCAGCGTTATGCTGATCTTATAATCAACCCGGAGGTGAAAGAAGTGTTCACCAAAAGAACTAAACTGGTAAATGCTATTCGGGAATTCTTAAATGAACGCGGCGCTTTGGAAGTTGATACTCCTGTTTTACAAAGTATTCCGGGTGGTGCAGCAGCAAGACCATTTTCAACTCATCACAACGCATTAGATATACCGATGTATTTGCGGATTGCCAATGAACTTTATTTGAAAAGATTGATCGTTGGCGGATTTGACTGGGTATATGAATTCAGTCGCAACTTTCGTAATGAAGGAATGGACCGAACACATAATCCAGAGTTTACTGTACTTGAATTTTATGTTGCCTATAAAGATTATGTGTGGATGATGGAAACAACAGAGCAACTTCTTGAAAAAGCAGCCACCGCTGTTAATGGAACTACCATATCTGTTGTTGATGGAAAGGAGATCGATTTCAAAGCACCTTACCGCAGAGTAACAATGACCGATGCGATCAAAGAACATACTGGTTTTGATATCAGCAATATGAGTGAAGAACATTTACGCAGCGTTTGCAAACAATTGCATGTTCATGTTGATAAAACAATGGGTAAAGGAAAGTTGATCGATGAACTCTTTAGTGAAAAATGTGAAAAGCATTTTGTGCAGCCAACTTTTATTATTGACTATCCAAAAGAAATGAGTCCGCTTACAAAAAAACACAGGAGTAAAGAAGGATTTGTAGAAAGATTTGAATTGATGGTAAATGGAAAAGAAATTGCCAATGCTTACAGCGAATTAAATGATCCTATCGATCAACGTGACAGGTTTGAAGACCAAACCAGGCTGATGGAACGTGGTGATGATGAAGCGATGTATATCGATTATGATTTTTTGAGAGCTCTCGAATATGGCATGCCGCCAACTGCGGGTATTGGTTTTGGAATTGATCGTATCTGTATGTTGTTATTGAATCAGCCGTCAATACAGGATGTGCTTTTATTCCCAATGATGCGGCCGGAAAAGAAAGACGACGAATAGAATGCACAGTTTATCCAGACAGTCATTAAACATTAATTTTTAAAACTTATTTTTACGTAGCTTTCATTGTCGCAACCAAAACTAAGGCTCATCACTATACACATGAGAAAAGCACCCGGCAATTTTGGCCGGGTCTTTTTTTAATCAACGTACAGATCTCTATATAAGTTAGCGCCGGGCACTACACTGTAATGAGAAAGATCTGTAATGCCTTCTTTAGCCATCACATCTTCATCAATAAAACAATTGCCGGTACAATCTGCTGATGGTTTATTTAAAATATAGAATGCGGAATCAGCTAGTATATCTGTGGTGCGGCTCATTTTAGCTAACACTTCTCCGCCTAATAAATTTCTTACTGCTGCTGTATCAATAGTTGTCCGTGGCCAAAGTGCATTTGATGCAATGCGATATTGTTTTAATTCAGCCGCCCAGCCAATTGCCATCATACTCATACTAAATTTTGTTACAGTATAAGCAACATGACCTGCCAGCCATTTCGGATCTAAATTTATTGGAGGTGATAATGTAAGTATATGTGCATTGGCCGATCTTTTCAAATGAGGTATACAAGTCTTTGTTACAAAAAAAGTTCCTCTCACATTAATGTCGTGCATCAGGTCAAAACGCTTAGGTTCTGTTTGTTCTGTTGGTGTAAGAGAGATAGAGATAGCGGATGCATTATTAATAACAATATCAATTCCGCCAAACCGGGCAACTGCTTTATCAATCGCTGCTTGAATTTGTTCTTCAAAACGAATGTCACATTGAACAGCCAATGCTTTACCACCTGCATCTTCTATCTCTTTAGCTGCTGAAAAAATGGTTCCTCCGAGTTTTGGATTTTCTTCAACTGATTTAGCAGCGATAACAATGTTCGCACCTTCTTTAGCAAGCTTCAATGCGATCGCTTTACCAATACCGCGACTGGCGCCAGTGATAAAAGCAGTCATGTTTTTTAATGACATTCTCAATAATTTAAGGAGTGAAGATATGTATTGAAGGGTAAAATCGAGTTTGATTCCCTCGTAAATCTACGAGCCCGTCAGTAAAAAAGACAGTAAAAAAAAGGAGCATTTTTGCTCTTTTGCAAACCATTAACGGATACTATGTTTGTACCAGAAGTTGATTGGTAAGGCTACTGAATCCAATATCCGATGTCCAAAACCGTCCAGAAGTTCTTAATCCATAATCCTGATAAACCAAAGTAAAATCCGTATCAATCAACTTTTCTTTTTTTAATTTATCATATGAAAATTCAGGAACCCGTTTTAATCCAGGGCCTGATGAAAAACCAAAATCCAAATCCCGTATCCGTTGAAATGCTTTAAGGTTAATTGAGCTCCAAAAAAACTATCCTCCGAATAACACCGGAGGATTTTTTATTTAATGCTCTGGTAAATGAGGTTTTGTCTCCATTATTGAATCTATCTCTTTCATGATCTCACTATCAAGTTTTGGATATAAGTCAAGAGCTGAAAGGTTTTGTTCTAATTGTTCTTTTTTAGTTGCGCCCAGGATCGCGGTAGTTACATTGGGATTAGCAATGCACCATGCTATAGATAATGTTGCAAGATTAGTTCCCAGTTTATCGGAAACCGTTTTTAGCTTCTTTACTTTTTCGATCTTATCCTTTACTACCACTTTTTCTTTTAACCATTCAAAACCCGGTATGCTCATGCGGGAATCTTCTGGAACACCATTATTATACTTTCCTGTAAGCAGACCGCTTGCCAATGGACTCCATATCGTTGTTCCCATTCCAATATCCCGGAAGATCTTTAAATAATCATTTTCCATTTTATGGCGGTGAAATAAATTATACTCGGGTTGTTCCACTGAAGGACCGATCAAATGATATCTTTCCGCCATCATGTGTGCTTCCATGATCTCCTGTGCACTCCATTCACTGGTACCCCAGTATAAAATTTTTCCCTGTTGAATTAAAATGTTCATTGTCCAAACCACTTCTTCCATCGGTACAGTCTTATCCGGACGATGACAGAAATACAGATCAAGATAATCAAGTTGCATTCTTTGTAAAGCCTCATGACATGCTTCAACGAGATGTTTTCTGCTCAATCCTTTTTGTGTCGGCTTATTATCAGGACCATGCCAACCCCAGAATGCTTTACTGCTAACCGTATAGGAAGTACGATCCCATTTTTTATTTTTTAAAACTCTTCCCATTAGCTTTTCACTTTCTCCGCGACTATAAACTTCAGCATTATCAAAAAAATTCACACCATTGTCATAAGCAATTCCCATTAGCTCATCCGCCCTGGTATCGTCAAGTTGTTTGTGAAATGTAACCCAACTGCCATAAGAGAGTACGCTAAGTTGTAAACCCGATCTGCCCATCCTACGATATTCCATACTATAAAATTTAAGAGAATAAAGATAAAAATCTTCAGCTGATCATTGTCCGAAGGACTTCTTTGAAGAACATTAAAAAAACTATTAAGGTGTGTTCCCTTCTTTTATACCGACAGGACCGACAGGATATTTGAACTGAATTATTTTAAGATCCTGCGTAGCATCAAGACCCTGGGTTCCTGTAATGTGTTTATCCTTCCCATCAAGTCTTGCAGGTTTATCTGTATAAAACTTCTGCGAATTCTGATCCCACCAAAGTTCAGGACAGCGTAATGTATCCCCTTCCTTGTTAATTACTGTAACACTATCCCGAAGGAATACTTTATTCAGATTGTCGTAATAGATGCCATAATTAGCCGTTAACCAACTTTCAATTCTTACACTATCATCATAAAAATCTACATGCAATGTATTTGGAAATTCTGTGAAGACAGTGTCCCGCTGATAACGATACATTAATGGCGCTATTAGTTTTGCCTTCATTACACCCGACTGGCTCAGATAACTTTCTATAGATCTTGCTTCTTCCCGCAACTCTGTTTTTTTTGTCCAATTTTCAATTTCTTTAGGATCGTTTTCACAGGAAGAAAAAAATAAAAGCAAAAGTATTGCTGAATAGCGATAAGAAAGCTGAAAGAGGCCCTTCGCTTCGCTCAGGTTAAACTTGCAACGAAGTTTAGTATTGTTGCGGAAGCTGGTCACATAAAAAAATTAATGAATCAATACAGGTAAACTCTATTCGTATTTGTGTTTTACAAACCAAAGATCGCTTAAAGTAAATCCAAATGAAAGCCTGAACATACTTTCATTGATGGGGTTATCATTGTTACCTCTTTTAATGTATTCAGCCGAAATATTGACAACAGAATATTGATTACGGAACCTGCGTGATGCATCTTTAAGATTAGCAATAGGCAAACTAATACCTCCGGATATTCCCCAAACAGGCAATTTTTGCTTATTTATATAAACATAATCATCGCCAAAAAATCCACCGACCCTATAAGCCATCAAGCTCTTATAAGTATCTTTTAACCGTGGCCGCAACTGGGTTCCAATCCTTACCTGCAAGTTACTTTTTACTGCATCTGCTTGTCCATTGAA
>VBAS01000063.1:9191-12655 GCA_005882975.1 Bacteroidota bacterium
CCGCTTTGTTTAACATCAGGTAGTTGTTCCATAATAAAGCCGGCCCCAAAACTTGAAGGATAAACCATTTCTCCTTTAACATCATTTTGCTGGTACACACTATCAAGGCGAATCTCACTTGCATCTGTTGGTACAAGAATCCATGTTTCCCTGATGTAGTCGTTGTGGGTTTTAAACTTATGCTGGATATTTCCATAAGCACCCAATTGAAGATATCTCATTTTGTTTGCGCTCAGATCAATCCGGTATTGGACGCCAGCATTAAAAAAAATGCCACCAAAATTGGACCGGGACTGATGATTTGAGGCGCTGTAACTGACCGTATCATTGAGAAGTACCCTGCGAGTGTCGAAATTCTTTTTGCCAAACAAATAACCAAGATTAAGTCCCAAACTAAAATTGTGGATGGCAAAGCCAGTTCCGGTATTCAAAAGAAATGAACCTCCGTCACCTCTGAACTGTGTTTTTGCGCTATCGATCATTGATCCAGTATTGGGATCATATAATCTTTCGTTCTTGTCAATCCTGTAGCCAATAGTAGATAGAGGTCTTAAACCCAAAACTACCCCCCAATTCTTTTTAATAGGAACACCTATTTGCATATAAGAAAAATAGGCATTGGTTGAAGTAAATGTTTGGGAGTTATTTGCTTCATGCAGCCTGTGGCTGGTAAGGTTAACACCTACATCAAGCAACATTCTTCCATATTGCAGCTTTTTTGTGTTTAACTCCTTAACCGCAAAAAAACGGGAATACGATGCAGGGTTTGAAAAATTAATATTAGAATAAGACTTTCCATTTCTTGAATCGGAAAGCCCCGTGCTTGGCGGTTCAGAAAAAGCTGCAGTTATTCCACCCATTCCACGGTTATAAATGTGTGAGCTTGGCTGTATATCACCAAGGCCATAACGTGAATAAGGAGAATTATCCTGGGCATTGATGAAGCCGGTAGCTATTAGCAGAAAGCCGCAAGCCGATAGTAAGTATTTAAAAAATCTGGATGACTGTTTAAAACCGAATAGTTTTCGTTGAAGATTGAACATGAAAAATTGAGCATTTAGTCCCGGAAAAAATCCCCTAACTCCCTGTTTATCTTACTGGTTATTCACTTCGCTAATGGCATAAAGCCCTTTGAAGATCAGTTCGGGGTCTGCAAATATCTGGTTTTTAAGATGGGGAGCCAAATAGACTAAATCACCCCCGGTTAAATGGACGTTAAAGTTCCCATATCTTTCTTTATATACATCAATGAATCCATCGATCTCTTTTGCCATCCCTAACACCACTCCACTCAAAATATTTGTAACAGTATCGTACCCTACAAGAGGCAAATTTCCATCGGGTTTGACAATTGGTAATTTAGCAGTGAATTGATTCAGCGCTTTCATTCGCATTTCCATTCCGGGTGATATTCCGCCACCCAAAAATTCATGATCTGCATTAATAAAATTATAGGTGACACAACTACCCATACCAATTACGAGGTTATGTTGTTTCGGGAAAAAATAAACGGCTGCTGCTGTTAAGGCAAGCCGATCAGCACCGATCGTTTCGGGTTTTCCAACAGGTGCAGTGAAAGGAAGTTTTGATAGATGACTAAGCTTGTGAAATTTTGTTTTTTGCGCAAGTAGTGTTTCGATCTCAGGATTATGATCGATAACAGATGAAAGAATGGTTTTCTGTACATCAAATTTTTCGAAGATCGCTTCAATGGTGGCAATGTCATCGTTATCAATGACGATCACTTCAACAAGTTCTGCGTTTTGAAAAAAAGCAATTTTCAATCTTGTGTTGCCAAAGTCGAAGCAGAGTGTATTCATTAGTTGCTTGATTACAATTCAAACTGGAAACCAGATAAATTTTGAAAATGTCCGTTCAGTTTTATTTTTTCTTTTAAAACCTCCATCTCTGCTACCATCGGTAATACTTTGGTTAAGTGACGTTTTATGTATTCCTGCCGCTGCAGCTCATTCATCAGGCCAAGCAGCTCATACTCTTCCTGCAAGGTAAGCCCAACATGATGGGCTACTTCATAAGTATTTAACTCTTCATCAGGTTTTTTAAAATCTTTTGATACGTTCAGCAACTTATGCAATTCACGAATGCCCTTCATCACTCTTCGCATTAGCTCAATATCTCCTTGTTCCTTATTATCGGGATAATTTACAATAGCACCACTATAAAGTTTATCGGGGATCTCTTTGATCACTTCCAGCATACGAAAAACCTTTTCGCCTTTTGTTTTAATGTCCATTTCCCCGTTATCATAGGTTTTACTTAACTCTATAACATTTACCAATGTGCCATTCTTCTGTAATTTATTATCAACTACGGCCGGTATGCCAAATGCTTTTTTATTCTCGTGGCATTCTTTAACAAGTTGCTTATATCTCGGTTCAAAAATGTGAAGGTTCACATTTTCACCCGGATACACCACAATGCCCAGGGGAAATATTGGAATGAAATTGGTCATAAATTTTTCAGGACTGTAAATTTATAGATTATTGGGAAAGCCTGCTTACTGATTTTTATTCTGGGTTTGAACCACAAAGTCACCAAGACACCAAGCTCCACAAAGTGAATTCTTAGTGACACTTAGAGCCTTTGTGTCTTTGTGGTCCTTTCAATATTTGTCAACCGAGATACTAACTTTTGCTCCATAGCTCATTTAGCTTTTTATATTTCAAAAAAGTGTAGCGGGCATTTATTCTTGCGCAATGATACCCTGTTGCGCCATCGAGAAAGCCGAGTTTAAAAAAATAATTTTTTATAAAAGAAAGGGCTGCAGAAAAAAACATTTTAAATGAACCTGCACCTTTTTGTTGCTTAAAATATTTTTCTGCATTCAGCGCTGCATAGCTTTCCATTTTGATTTCATACGTTGCGATATCAGGCGCTGTTTTATGCAACACATAACCCGGGACTGAAATAACTTCTACATCTGTTGGTAATAGTAATGACTCATGTACATCAGCATCATTCCATTTTATTTTCATTCGGTTGAAAAGACGAATATGTTTATCATCTCCCCACTCGCCGTAACGAAGCCATTTGTCGCCCAAAAAATTTTTGAATTTGAATTCAAACACTTTCGTCTCATCAGCCAGCTCTTCTTGTAATAAATTTTCTTTCAACTCCTCATCAATGGCTTCATCTGAATCAAGACTAAATATCCAATCATATCTTGCCAATGCATTCGCTTTATTTTTTGTTTTGCCAAAACCCTCCCAACTGCCCTCAACTAATCTTGCATTGCTTTGTCTCACTATATCTTTTGTACCATCAGTGCTGCCGTTATCATAGATAAGGATATCATCAGTAAGACCGGAAAAACTTTTTATGGTTTCGCCAATAACCTTTGCTCCATTTTTACAAACAATAACAACCGAAAGCTTTTGCATGCTGCAAAATAAAATTATTAAACTCATTCATTTGTCTTTATTATAAAGAGTATTTTTGGCCAA
>VBAS01000063.1:12670-51254 GCA_005882975.1 Bacteroidota bacterium
ATGAACCAGGAACTATTATCAAAATTGCAGCAGGGCGATGCAAAAGCATTGGCAAGAAGTATTTCATTGGTAGAAAATGAAGCGGAGGGCTATGAAGAGTTATTACGATCATTACCTCATTTATTGAATAAACCAGTTATTGGTATTACCGGCCCACCAGGAGCCGGCAAGAGTACATTGGTTGACTCCCTGATCGGTTTATTTGTAAACAATGGAAAAAAGATCGGGGTGCTTTGTGTTGATCCATCTTCACCATTTAATCTTGGTTCTTTGCTCGGAGATCGTATAAGAATGAGCAAATGGTATGATAACCCAAATGTATTCATCCGTTCTTTGGCAACACGAGGTTCATTAGGTGGTTTGCATCCGAAGATCATTGAGATAACGGAGTTGATGAAAGCTGCGGTCTTTGACTTTATTATTATAGAAACAGTTGGCGTAGGCCAAAGTGAAGTTGAAATTGCAGGTCTTGCAGATATTACAGTTGTTGTTGTTGTACCTGAAGCAGGTGATGAAGTACAAACCATGAAAGCTGGCCTGATGGAGATCGCTGATATATTTGTTGTAAACAAAGCAGACAGACTTGGCGCTGATCAATTTGTAAAAAACTTACGACTGATGCTGGCACCTGCCTTTCATAACAGGTACGATGAAGTTCCTGTTATAAAAACAGTGGCGTCGCAAAGTGAAGGAGTAAGTGATCTGCTGAAAGAAATAGAGCATTTATTAAAACACCATCATTCAAAAGAAAAAAAATACTGGTTGCTGGCAGAAAGAGCTTACCAGCTTATTCAGCGAAAGAAGATGAATGATATAGATAAAGAAAAACTCAAAGAAGAAATTAAAGAACTTTCAAACAAGAATTCATTTCAATTGTATTCATTTATAAAAAATTATTTATAGTATGGAAATCATTCCCAATGAAAATTTGCCAAAGATGGCTGAATGTGAGCCGGCAATTGTAAAAGTGCAACCCGGAAAAATATACTCATGGTGTACTTGTGGTTTAAGCGCAACTCAACCATTTTGTGATAGTGCACATAGAAATATACAAGACGAACCTTATCGAAGCATAAAGGTCATGTTTGATAAAGAAGAAGAAGTTTATTTCTGTCAATGTAAAAAAACTAAAACACCTCCTTTTTGTGATGATACGCATAAAAGTCTGAAGTAGAATAATTATTGATCAAAACTTGGGAGGAGCTATCTAGTTCTAGTAACAGTACTTCTTTCCGATTTTATCTTCTGTTAATACTTTTCTTTTCAAAAGTTTTTCAAGAAAACCATCCTGGCATAACTATATATTTTGCGATTTTTCTTTATTTCTTTAAATTTAAATTATTTAACACCACCATGTCCACACTAAAGAAGATCATTTTATTACTGTCGCCTATACTTTCCTTTTCTTGTCAAACCCGACTCGAAAAACAAGGCTGGCAACGAACTGCTATAGTTACACAAGTGGATACTTCAACTATTAGGAAGGATAATGAACTTGTTATTCAAAAGATACATGATAAAAGTTTATACTATTATGTGTTACATATTTTTGACAAAGATTCTACTAGCAAGATTATTAATCGGCAATGGAATTATGGGAATTTTTTTAATTCCGATATAGCTTATTATAAATGGGAATCAGATTCTATGTGCCTTGTTAAATTATTGAACAAGGGAAATGTTCAGGCCACCCTCAAGCTTGGGTTTAAAGGTTCCTGGGAAAGTTTAGACATTCTCGATGAACCGAAGAAATAGAAAACTACCAAATAAAAAATAACTGTTTGAATTACCATATTTGAAATCTACAAGAACTTCATAATTGGATGTTCATCGATACTGCAATACTGTTTATCGAAAAAATTTCTTCGCGGCATTTACAGAAGATACTTTGGTGGCATAAACCAACATCTTCAAAATGCGAATCTTATCAATCCTTCTTTTACTAGTAGCGTCGCAAAGCTCGGCGCAAAAGAATGGAATAACCAACCACATGCTTTATAGCATTACGGTTAGTATCGATCATATTTCTTACCCGGGTAATAAAAAGTACCGGCCTAAACATATTGAGTACCCCCACCACAGTCTGCATACAGGATGGGGAGTATCAGCCGGAGTAGACATACCTTTTTCAAAAGATAATTCTAACCATTTCCAATGGGGTCAAAGTTTTCGGGCAGGATATCTTAATAACCCGGGAATTCAACATGCATTCAGATTGTATACAGAGCCAACACTTTTATACAAATTGTCTATGGAAAACTCTCAAATACTGCAAACTGGTTTACAATTTGGCTATATGAGAGTTTATCCCAAGGGAGGTATGATAAGTAAGCAACAGGAAAAAATTCATATTGATCGAAAAGGAAGAGGACAATTTACTGGCGGAATTATGTTTGGTGTCGGTTATCGTTTTCAAAATACTTCTGGGGAATTGCAAAATACTTTGCAATATCATTTCTGGTTGCAGGGGCCCTTCATTCCCAAACGTGCTCCCCTATTACCACATCAGTCCCTTTCTTTCTCAACATCTTTTCATCTGTAAATATTTTATTATGAAAAATTTATTTTTCCTTGCAGTAGCAGTTTTACTTACGAGATATAAAGTCCTGCAAGCACAGCCATCCGTTCAAAATATTATTAAAAACCAGAACTCAGTTTTCAATACTTCGAAACTTCAAGGATTAGTAAATGATTACGTAAATAAAGGTTTACCCGGAATGGTACTATTGGTAAAAAATGGTGAATCCACATGGCAAACAGCCGCCGGATTTTCTGATGTAGAAAAAGGGGTCGCTATGGAAACAACCAATGAATTGATGATTGCCAGTATTACCAAAATGTTTGTTGCTGTTGTTACACTCAGGTTGCAGGAAAAGGGAAAACTGGATATTGACAAACCGATCAATACTTTTAAGTGCGGGTATAAGTTTAAAGACATTCCAAATGCAGAGAAAATTACCATCCGGCATTTATTGAATCATACAAGTGGTTTACCTGATTTTATCAAAACCAGCCGTTATGTTACCAACCTGCTTGATCATCCTTTAAATAACTGGAAAAAGAATGATCTGTTGAAATTCCTGGCTAACACAAAGCCTGAATTTATTCCTGGAGAAAAAGGGAAATACAGTAATTCGAATTTTTTGTTGCTGTCTGTAATACTTGATGAAGAATTTAAGGACTCGATCGATCATGCATCCCTGATCCAGAAGGATATCATTGATCCACTTCCTTTAGATCATACACATTATATCGATCGCAAGACTCCCCCAAAAAATTTGGCGCAGGGTTATGCCGACCTGTACAGCAATAACCATCTTATTAACCTCACACACCTGAATATCGGTGGATCTGGGAATGGGTTCAGCGGAATGTTTAGTACTGTTGGAGATCTGTCTAATTTTTTGGATGCGTTATTGATCAAAAAGAGTTTGTTGAATGATAGCAGCTTAAAGCAAATGTTGAACTTTACCCAGGATTCAGAAGAAAAAGCAGTAGCATTTGGCTTGGGCATTTGGAAAGACTTCCAGGATACAGGAGCAGATAAATTTGCTTACGGTCATAGAGGAAGAGAAGCTGCCTATACTGCAGACCTGTTTTGGTTTCCAACCCAGGATATTATGTATGCATTGATGATGAATTGCGGCATAGGTACCGTCTTGAATTTCGAAAAGAATTGGTGACTGAATTACTCAAGGGATCAGAAGGCAATGTTCACAAATGATATCTTACTTTTATTTTATCGTCAAAATGCCCATGTACGACGAAATAATTTCCTTTCTCTCCGAATCACCAATAGTTTTGAATCATAAAATTTTTCTAGTATGAAAAAAGTATCTATAGTCCTCGGTTTCACTTTTCTGCTTATTTTTTTAAGTAGTTGTCTTACCACCCTCCATCCGATCTTTACGGAGAAAGACTTAGCTTATGATCCAAAACTTATTGGTACATGGAACATAGAAAGAGAAGGAAATAAAGAAAAAGTTACGATCAGCAACTTGGCAACAGAAAATTCAGTAGAACTCCCGGGAAATATTTCCGACATTAAAGAGAAGGGATACCTTATCTCCTACCAGCATGAACATAGCGAAAACCCTGAACGGTATATTGCTTTTCTTGCCCGTATCGGCAAGTATCTTTATTTTGATTATTATCCTGCATATAAAAAAGAAGACCAAAAGATCGATGAATTCTTCGAAGCGCATTTGGTAAAAATGCATACGTCGTATCGAGTCGAAATTTTAAATGACGGAAGTTTTGAATTAAGTCAATTAGACGGATCGTATGTAAATAGCTTGATTGACCAAAAAAAGATTCGCATCAGTCATGAAGCAGGGGCCGATGATAATATTGTGATCACAGCCTCTACGTTCGAGCTTCAACAGTATCTCATCAAATACAGTGATGAACCTGAGGCTTATGATAGCAAAAAGACAATCTTCAAAAAATAAATTACCTGATATGACAAAGTCAATCTTTCTATTATTTATCCCAATCATGATCATGCAGTCCTGCATTACATCTTTACGACCACTGGTTACTAAAAATACCGTGGTGACAGATAGCCGGCTTACCGGCACATGGAAATCAGATGGCCAGAGCTATACAATTCAAAAGGTTGTTGAAAGCGACGTTTACAAGAAATATAAAGAAAGCTCGATGAGTTTTTCTTCCCCCCCGTTCAAGCGGGACTCGATCCTTTATAGCAAATCATATGTCATCCATTATATGAAAAATAAATTCAAATACGATCTGTATGGAAGTATGATACAATTGAACGGAGAATATTTTATGAATTTTTCCGACGCAGATTTGAACGAAGATGATAGTTCCTCCATCAGTGAAAGAGAAATATGTCCCACCTGCTTTCTCCAATCTTATACAATAGCCCGTATACGATTCAGTAACTCAAATACCATTAAGCTCGACTTTATCGATGGGGATTTTCTGTACAAACAGATCAATGCGGGACGAATGAAATTAAAACACGAAACCGATGAGTTATATGGCACCTTCCTCATCACTGCTTCTACTTATGAATTACAGCAATTCATTCAGAAGTATGGAAATGATGATCGCTTTTTCGACAAAGAAAATTCTGTTACCTTGATCCGTAAAAGCTAAGTCGATGAAGAACAAGTATTGGAAGCTTACTCATCCTATACTGAGAACTATTCAGCACCTGGCATTCTGGACACTTTCTTTCTTTGTGTTCCTTTATCTTTTTAAAACAGGGGCTAAACCTGAAAAGATAGATTATGTCTATACAATACTTTTCCAGCTAACGCTCATACCGGCTGTTTATTTAAATATTGAATTGTTATTACCAAAGCTGGGAAACAGGAAACGAATCCTTCTTTATTTATTCGCATTAGCGGCCGTTATCATTTTTTTTACATGGATCAATTATAATTTTTTTGACAAATGGTCCGCAAAAGTGTTCCCAGATTATTTCTTTATCTCCTATTTCACCTTCCGTGAGATCATTCTATTCTTTTCAGTATATATCATCATTACAACCTTGTTGAAGCTTTCCAAATCATGGTTCCTGGTAAGCGGATTACAAAAAGAATTACTGGAAAAAGAAAAACAAAAAACAGAGGTAGAACTTAAAGCGCTGAAAGCACAAATAAATCCGCATTTCTTTTTTAATACATTGAACAGTATTTATTCCATGGCTCTGGACAAAGATGAACGATTGCCCGGGACCGTGCTACAACTGTCTGACCTGATGCGGTATTTTCTTTATGTGTCAAAAGATAATTTTATCCCGTTGGAAAAAGAAATGACAGTTCTTGATAATTATATCGCCCTGCAGAAAATTCGTTCTGATTCCAGTTTGAATTTCGAAATAAAAAGCTCAGGCGAGATCAATGGTCAGAAAATAGCACCGTTGCTTTTGATTACTTTTCTTGAAAATGCATTTAAACATGGGGCTAAGGGAAGTTCGGAAAAATCGTTTATTTTTTTGAACACCATCATAGAAAAAAACAAACTGGTTTTCTCAATAGAAAATAATAAAGGATACGTGGATGAAATAAAAACCGACGAATACAACGGATTGGGTCTTGAAAATGTAAAACGCCAATTGGAATTATTATATCCGGGAAAACATCTGTTAAAGATCAGCAATGAGCAGGATAGATTTAAAGTACAATTACAATTGAATTTATGAACCGTTGTAAATGCATAATAGTAGAAGATGAGCCATTGGCACAAAATATTTTGAAAAAATATATTGGCGATCATCCCTCGCTTGAACTGGTTGCTACCTGCACTGATGCATTAGAGGCACAGCTGATATTGAACAAGCAACCTATTCATTTGATCTTTTTGGACATCAACCTTCCTAAATTATCTGGCATAAATTTCATCAAGAGTTTGCTGCAAAGTCCGCTTATCATTTTTACAACAGCTTACCCGGAATTCGCAGTAGAGGGTTTTGAACTCAATGCAGTTGATTATTTATTGAAGCCTTTTTCGTTTGAACGTTTTCTGAAAGCGGTGAATAAAGTCATTGAAAAATTAAACAATTCTTCTCTACCTAAAAAAGAAGAAATAGATGCTTTCATTTTTTTTAAATCAGACAAAAAGATCCATAAAGTAGACCTCGAAAGCATTCATTACATCGAAGCAGTCGGCGATTACATGAAGGTGATCACTGATTCGGGGCAACTCCTTATCAATGAAACAATGAAAAATTTGCAGGAAGAACTTCCGGCCAGGTCATTTATCAGGGTGCACAAAAGTTTTATCATCTCCCGTAACCGCATAAAATATATTGAAGGAAATTATATCCAGGTAGAAAACAAAAGTATCCCGATTGGCGCGACTTATCGTAATGACGTCCTTGTAAGTATTGAAAAGAAAAACTAAAATACTTACTCATCGTCTTCGCACCCGATCGGTGCACCGGGCGGAATTTCTTTATGGATCGTTGGTTTTGCTTTTTCAGGCTCTTTCATTCTTTCTAATGCAAGTAACAAATGGCCTTTGTAAATTGCTTCAGTAATTGTTTTCAACTTAGCATCAATAAAAGTTTTCAGATCTTTCAATGCTGTTTGTAATACTGATCTTACAACAAAAGAATTATTATCATTAATGCTTGCGGCCAATAAATAAGTTAATAAAACCTCTTCCGTTTGTATTTGGATCAGCCCGTCTAAACCTGTCAACCTTGGCGCTTTCCATGTTTTAGAAATCAGCAGGCTGATCATTTCAGAAACACCCAATCCTTTACTCATTGCCTCATATTGCACCATCCTGTTCAACCTTTCAGAATTAAATAAAAAAGATAAAGGAAGATCGGCGGCAGTTTCTGCAGGAGATAAGACATCAAATGCAAGGCCGGTTCTTTTACGAAACAACTCTCTTGAAAATCCATATCCCGCCGGCAGTGGCGGAATTAATTGTGCAATGCGATCGGGTAGTCTTAAGAATTTTGGATCAATACAATCAATGATCGCATTCAATGCAGTTAATTGCTCTTCTCTTGACAATGATCTTGTTATTATTTGCCCATCCCCTCTTAATGAATAGTTATAAAACATTCCGCCAACAACTTTAGTGGCAGCTTCTACCTGGTAACGATGATAAAAATAAACAGGCACCAATACATCTTCAAGCATGGCCATCGGCATGCCTGGTCTGATATTTTTTTCACCAAAATCAGATAAAGCTTTGTTACGGATCTTCATAACATTCTTTAACTCCGCCACTGCATCAATTCCATTATCCCAAAGATGTGCCTGCGGATGCAGGCCGCCGGGTGCACGGGCATCACGATCGGAAATAAATTGCAATCCTTTCTTTTCCGCATCCGATAAAATTTTATTCAACGCTGTTTCTTCATTTATGCCGGAAGCAAAATCACTATAGCCGAAGCTGATCGCCGCTTTATCCCATTCGCCGATCTTATTATCATACGCATTTCTTAGATCAATTTCACCGGCAACATCCAGGCTTATTGTTGGATGAGGGTAATCCATCACACTGGCACGATCGCTTACACTTGCAGCATAATTGTGCATCAAACCAAGTGTATGACCTACTTCATGTGCTGATAATTGTTTTAATCTCTCCAATGCCATCTTCAACATTTTATTATCAACCGGCATTCCATTTTCAAAAGGTGCTAACAGACCAGTAGCAATTAAATAATCTTGTCTTACACGTAATGAACCAAGTGATACTTGTCCCTTTATTATTTCACCGGTTCGTGGATCAACAACCGATGCGCCATAACTCCAGCCCCTTGTACTACGATGTACCCAGTTGATTATATTATAACGTATATCCATTGGATCGGCATCTTCCGGTAAAATTTTTACCTGGAAGGCATTGATATAACCTGCTGCTTCAAAAGCCTGGTTCCACCAGCTTGCACCTTCAAGCAATGCACTTCGAATTGGCTCAGGAGTTCCATTGTCTAAATAGTATATGATCGGTTTTACAGCTTCGCTTTTCGCAGCTGATGGATCTTTTTTCTTCAGGCGATGCCGCATTATATAAAATTTCTCTATCGGTTCTGTCACCGGCGTACTATAATCATAATAAGACACAGGAATATAACTGCTGCGCGGATCAAACACTCTTGGCTTATAATCATTATCCGGTAACTGTACAAAAGAATGATGCATTCTCAAAGTGATGGCTTCAGGTGAAGGTGTCACTGAGTTTACAAAATTGCCGGTAATGCCATCATTATTTATAAATGTAATTGTTGTTTCAAAATCAGTATTAAGGGGAAAATTTTTAGTACGTGGTAAATAAATAGCAGAACGTGTCTTATCCAACGTATAGTTTCCCTGTTGGCCGCTTTTTATCCGGCTGGCAACCTGCATTGCATCACGCAATAAAAAATCGGTAGCATCAACTAGATAATGATTATTACTTTCTGCTTCAACTGTAAATCCCCAAAGTGTTGATTGCGCAAATGATTGTTCAACGGCTCTTTTCTCTGCAGCATCTTTTGTTATTGCACGATAATCGTAGTTGGGTTGTATCATTAATATCTTTCTCCCTGTCTTTGAAAATTTAACTATACGTCCGCCTCCGGATAAACCACGGTCGAGTCCTATATCATTTGAGCCTAATCCCGCAGGCAGAGAAATTGTATAAAGAATTTCTGTATCAAGTTTATCTACTTCAAGCCAGATCTTACCTGAGTTTTCATCCCAGTAAAAATTAAAAAAGCCTTCAAACTTTTTCAGATCCTTTGTTTTTTCTTCAATGGTTGATAGCTTTTGAGATGAAGCAAACAGTGGCACAAAAAGTAGAAATAAAATAATTTTTCGCATAGTCGTTAATTTACAAATTGAAGTTATGATATTAGAATTTTCCTTATAGGATAAATACGATAAAATCTGTACAATGATAAGGATTATCAATTCAATATAAACATAGTAAAAAAGAGTATTTACCCCCTTTTAATCCTACTACCCAAACCGTACTTTAGCTTTGCTGCAAGAGATTCAATCTTATGAAACCAGTGAACTGCTATCTGCGGAAACTATTCTTATTAACTACTTTTTTAAGGACGTGGTTGCTGATCTTTCTTTTATTTCCAACTTACTTCACTTTTTCTCAGACAACAAATATTAATAGCATCATTAACAGTTATCATAAAGTATTAGCTATATCCACCACGGCAGCAAAGCTTGATAATACTTCTGATCTTGCGTACGGCAATACAGTTTTGCTTATACAAATGAAGGGAGCAACTATAAGCACTGCCGCCAATTCAACATTTGGCGATATAAATTCTTTGAATGATGCAGGTAACTATGAAGTAGCAACTATTTGTTCGGTAAGTAATGATACTGTTTATTTTTTCAACCAGGTATTAAGTACTTATGATGTGAATTATAGTGTACAACTTGTAAAATTCGGAGAGTATTACTCGGCCAATGTAACTGACACTGTAAAAGCACAATCATGGAACAACGCTACTGGTAAAGGTGGTGTACTGGCAATAAAAGTGGAACAAGACCTAGCACTAAATGCTCCTTTATTTGCTGACTCTACCGGATATAACGGGGGAAATGCTTCAATAAGTAATTCCACCTGTAACAGTTTTACAAATGGCTACGTTTACGATGCAAATTTTGTTTCTCCTCAACTCGGAGCATTTAAAGGAGAAGGAGTGGCAGATGTCCTTGCAGCAAATAGCGGGGGCAGAGGCGCACCAGCCAACGGTGGCGGTGGTGGCAACAATCATAACAACGGTGGCGGCGGTGGTGCTAATCTTGTGGCAGGAGGGAATGGTGGTGGAAATTATACTACCGTTTTCGGTGCATGTACCGGAGACTATCATGGTGTTGGGGGAAAAGCGTTGAGCAATGCAGCCGGTACAAAAATTTTTGCCGGTGGCGGTGGTGGAGCTGGCCATTATAATAACAATCCTACTACTCATGGTGGTGGTGATGGTGGTGGTATAATAATCGTCATTGCAAAAAACATAATTGGTAATGGATATAAAATATCTGCAAACGGCCGGATTGGTGGAAGCGGTGGTTCCGATGGAGCATCCGGAGGTGGTGCGGGAGGTACCGTCATTATGAAAGTGACAAATTCCTATTCCGGTTCACTAACTATTGAAGCAAATGGAGGGAATGGTGGCAACACGAATAATCAAAGTATTCTTAATCGCTGTTATGGTGCAGGAGGTGGTGGCAGCGGCGGTGTTACCTATTTCAACGGTGCTATCCCAGCGGGCGTCACTACATATGATACTGCAGGAACTGCGGGAAAAATTCTCAGTTCAAATGGTTGCGGTATTCCAGTGCCAGCTGCAGATGGAACAGATGGATCGGTTGTTACCAATTACACTTACAGAACCTCTGTTACTCCATCCTCTGGTTGTGCTGCTGTTTTGCCTGTCAGGATCATCTACTTCAACGCAATTCTCAAACCGGATCAAAAAGTAAAATTGGAATGGGATATTGCCAATCCTGATGAAGCAATTTCGTTTACGATAGAAAAAATAAACTTATTAAATAATTGGGTAGAATTTCAAACAGTTGGTGCACAAAAAGATCTTCATCATTATGAGATCTTAGACAAGGTACCGGCATCAGGGGAAAATATTTATCGCCTGCGGATCAAAGCAAAAAATAACACCAGCATTTATTCTATACAAAAAAGGGTTGTTATAAGATTTAATGATACTTTTTCTTTTTATCCAAACCCTGCAAAAAATAAGATAATGATCAGTGGTAAGTTAAATGCAGGAACAGTTATAAAACTTACAGATCTTACCGGCAGAGAAATAAAAAAAATAATTACAAACACAAGTTCGACACTGCTTGAATTTTTACTTCCATCTTTAGATCCCGGTATTTATTTTTTGCGTGTTGATAATTATACAGAAAAAATTGTGATCCTTCATTAACTTTAAAAAAAATCGAACCATGAAAAGGAAGATCCTTTTTCCCATCTTGCTATTTATAATTCCGTTTTTTGTTTCCTCACAATCCACAGCTAAAGAATGGTACTCAAAAGGAATTGAGCTAAAAGACAAAAAAGACTATGAAGGTGCATTGACCGCCTTTAAAAGTGCTATTTCAAAAAAGACGGATTATACAGATGCATATTACCAGGCAGGTTGGTGTTGTAATGAATTAGAAGATTATGAAAACGCGATAGACCTTTTGAAAAAATATATGCCCTCAGATGAAAAGAATAAAAAAAACAAATCTAATGAGCTAGGTTTTTCATACTATAAACTTCAAAAATCAACTGAAGCAATAATTGAATATAAAAACACGATCGCTTTATCTCCAAACGATGGTATTGCATTAAGGGGCCTAGGAAATGTTTATTATGAAATAGAAGAAGATTATGACAGCGCTATTGAATATTTTGAAAAAGCTGTAAAAGAAGATGAAGAAGAATCAAAACCTGTCTATTATAAACTTGGCTGGTTATATAATGACAAGGAACAATATGATGACGCTATAAAGATCTTGTTAAAAGCTATTGAATATGACAGTGAAGATTCCGGTAATCGTGAAGAACTTGGCTTTGCTTATTATCAAAAAGGAGAATATGAATTTGCACTTACGCAACTAAACAAGGCAATTGCTTTAGATGATGTTTCAAAACTCGGATATTATTATAAAGGTCTTTGCTTTGTAGCCACCAATAGAAAAGGAGAAGCAATGAGCATGTATTATAAACTTAAAGAACTAGATGCTGATGGCGCTAAAGAGTTAATGGATAAAATAAATAAAATGAAATAACGAAGTCAACTTCTAGTCTGTATGACTACTTTTTTTCCAGCGATAAAAAACATAACCCGCAATAAGAAATGGCGCTGAGGCGAGATATATGATTCCGGCATTTAATCCTTTGGCAGGCTTTTCACCAAGCTGCTGAGCAGTTTTTGTACAAATAGAGCATTGAGCTGAAGAATCACTCACAAAGTACAATGAAGAAAAAATAATGATTGATAATATCAGTACACACTTTTTCATTCAGAAAAATTTCAATACAAAGTTAAAGACTTAAACAGCTTCTGCACCAATACGCTTGCTCTGTCTCTTTCTCTCATCTTCATCCAGTATCACTTTCCGCATACGAATAAAGTTCGGCGTTACTTCAATGCATTCATCCTGCTGAATATATTCCATACACTCTTCCAGTGTCATTAGAGTCTTAGGTGCAATTCTCGTTGCATCATCACTTCCGCTGGCACGATGGTTGGTAAGTTTTTTTCCTTCCGTAACATTCACAACAAGATCACCCGGCTTGATATTCTCCGCTACGATCTGTCCTGCATAAACTTCTTCACCCGGATCAACAAAGAATGTTCCCCTATCCTGTAATTTATCGATAGAATAACCTGTTGTTCTTTCCTGGATCTTTGAAAGCAACACTCCATTGTTTCTTCCCGGAATAGATCCTTTCCATGGTTTATATTCTGTAAAGCGGTGAGCCATTACTGCTTCACCAGCTGTATTCGTAAGCATCTGCGAACGTAAGCCTATCAATCCTCTTGATGGAATTTCAAACTCCAGGTGTTGTATCGCACCTTTTGTTTCCATTACATGCATTTCACCTTTACGCCTTGTTACAAGATCAATTACTTTACTTGCATATTCCTGGGGCACATCCACCACTAAATTTTCGTAAGGCTCGGATTTGACTCCATTGATCAATTTTACCAAGACCTGTGGCTGACCCACTGTTAATTCATATCCTTCACGGCGCATCGTCTCTACCAATATTCCCAAATGAAGGATACCACGACCATATACATTAAAACTATCACCACTGTCGGTATCTTCTACTTTCAATGCAAGATTCTTTTCCGTTTCTTTCATCAACCTGTCGCGAAGGTGTCGACTGGTAACAAATTTTCCGTCTTTACCATAGAATGGAGAATTGTTAATGCTAAAAAGCATACTCATCGTTGGTTCATCCACACTAATCACTGGTAATGCTTCGGGGTTTTCTATATCTGCAATTGTATCGCCGATATTAAAATCTTCAATACCAACTACAGCACACAGATCACCGGCAATTACTTCACTCACTTTCTTTTTTCCCATTCCTTCAAACACATATAATTCTTTCACCTTCGATTTCTTAATTGAACCATCCGCCTGCATCAATGCCACTTGCTGATTTTCTTTTATCACACCCCGACTCACCTTACCAATGGCAATACGACCTAAGAAAGAGGAATAATCAAGTGAAGTGATCTGCATTTGCAGAAAACCTTCATTCACTTTGGGCGGTGGTACATATTTTATAATGCCATCTAACAATGGGTCAATGCCTTCGATTTGTACATTGGAATCATTGAACCAACCATTCTTACCAGACCCATAAAAGGTCGGAAAATTCAATTGCTCTTCTGTCGCATCAAGGTTAAAGAATAATTCAAATACGGCATCATGTACTTCGTCGGGGCGGCAATTTGGTTTATCAACTTTATTGATAACAACGATCGGATGAAGATTCAGTTGTAATGCCTTTTGCAACACAAACCTTGTTTGTGGCATAGGGCCTTCAAAAGCATCTACAAGCAACAGCACACCATCCGCCATTTTCAAAACTCTTTCTACTTCACCGCCGAAATCAGAGTGGCCCGGTGTATCAATCACATTAATCTTTACATCTTTATAAACAACGGCTGCATTCTTACTAAAAATGGTAATGCCACGTTCCCTTTCCAGGTCGTTGCTATCCATTATCAGCTCACCTGTTTCCTGGTTATCACGAAACACTTTTGTAGCATGTAATATCTTGTCTACCAGGGTAGTTTTGCCGTGGTCAACGTGAGCTATAATTGCAATATTTCTTATTTCCATACTCTTTTTTAAACGAGCGGCAAATGTACGCCAATTCAGCGGGGCAGCGAAGGAAATGAAAGTGATTATTTTGTTATGAACATAAGTACCCTGATTAGGCTTTGCTTGCGACGCACAGCCTGCACAGAGCGAAGCGAAGTGTTCATCGTTCTGTTTTTATGGCATCTGTCGTTGAGCGAAGCGAAACCCCGATGAATATCGGGGCACTATCGTGCGTTTAGTAATTCAAATTGCTATTTGTAACCCAAAACCGTTCATTTACGTCTATTGTTCTCCACTTTTGTTTAATTAATTTCTAGCTTTATAAAAAATCTGCGATGCGTTTTCTTAAATGGCTCGGAATTTTTTTATTGGTCTTAATAATTGTTTATTTCCTCGGTCCTCAACCCTCAACTGCCAAATACAATAACGAATTACCTAATATTCCTTCTGAAGCGTTCCAATTAGAAAAATATATTGCCAATAATGAATCAAAACATAAATTGAAACCCGATAATGAAGCAAGAATTGTATGGTACAATGACTCGGCAAAAGAGAAAACAGAATATGCGGTTGTTTATTTGCACGGTTTCAGCGCTTCTCAAGGAGAAGGTGATCCTGTTCATTATGAGTTTGCAAAAAAATTCGGATGCAACCTATATTTAGCACGGCTCGCAGAACATGGAATTGATACAACTGAACCACTTGCAAATTTTACCGCTGAAAAAAGCTGGCGATCTGCTGTTGAAGCTTATGCCATTGGTAAACAACTCGGCAGGAAAATAATCCTAATGTCAACCTCAACAGGCGGCACACTGGCATTAAAGCTTTGCGCTGAGTTCCCGGATATCGCAGCAAATATTATGATGTCGCCAAATATTGCGATCAACGATCCGAATGCATGGATGGCTAACAATCATTGGGGTTTACAAATTGCATATTTCGTGGTTGGAAAACATAAAATCATAGACGACACAACAGCACTATATAAACAATACTGGAATCAACGTTATTCAACAAATTCATTAGTTCAATTAGAAGAGTTGCTGGAATCAACAATGAAAGAATCAACTTTTAAAAAAGTTACACAACCATCACTGTTACTTTATTATTTTAAAGATAAAGATCACCAGGATCCCGTTGTAAAAGTATCTGCAATGAAAAGAATGTTTTTACAACTTGGTACACCCGACAGTTTAAAAAGAGAGGTTGCCATTCCCAATGCAGAAAACCATGTGCTTGGTTCTCCAATCAAATCGAAAGATGTTGGATCTGTAAAAAAAGAAGTAGAAAAATTTGCTATTGAAATTCTAAAACTGCCAATTGCAAAACAATAGCATTTTAAACTCTCACATAAATTTTCTTTTTATCCAATATATATCCTACCAGCCAGCAAAAGAGCATAAATACAATTGCAAATAAAAATGAACCGAAATAAGGACCTGCTTTACTGAATATATTTTGAAACAGCCATTGATAAAGTGGCTTATCCCCAATAGGAATAAACCACATTAATGTAGCGCCGAGTTCCGATACGAGATAAACGAATAATGGATTTTTCCCAAACACTTCAAAGAAATAATTGAATCGTTTTATTTGTAAAAAGTCAATAACGTAAACCAAGGCTGACAACAACACACAATCAATTCCTACTGTCAGGAAGACAAAGCTTCCCGTCCATAATTTTTTATTGATGGGAAAAAAGTTATTCCAGCACAATGCAAGAAAGATCAATGTAACTCCAACTAATAATAGTTTTGTCAATCCTTCATAACTGTTTCCTTTTTCCTGTATCCATTTACCTGCGGCATAGCCAAATGTTACATTTGCTATGGCAGGCAACGTGCTTAGTAATCCTTCCGGATCAAATGCCACTCCTTCGCCATGATACAAATGGTTTGGACCAAAAATCCATAGATCCAGTCTTGTTCCTGCATTTGTCAGCATATCATAAGGATCATCACCACCGCTAAACATTCTTAGGATAAGCCAATAAATGAAAAGAAAACTTACTGACATCGTAAGCACTGTATTTAATTTCAGATAACGGATCATTAATGCAGCAGCGCAATAACCCAACGCAATTCTTTGCAGCACTCCCATTATTCTTGTATGACCGATCGGGTTGGCGGATAAGCCGCCATTTTCATTCCAATGCACAAAAGGAAACCAATACATGAGGTAGCCCAATAAAAAAATAATAATGGTTCTTTTAAAAATTTTACCAAGCACGGCTGCATCATTCATGTTCACCCATTTCTTCATTACAAAACTCATGGCATTCCCCACTGCAAACATGAAAGAAGGAAAAACAAGATCGGTAGGGGTAAAACCATGCCATCTGGCATGATTCAAAGGGGCATACGACGTATCGCCATTGCCCGGCGTATTTACAATGATCATAAAACAAACCGTCATACCCCGAAAAACATCAAGGGCGGTGAAGCGTAGAGATGGTTGCATAAGCAGTCGTTTAGTTTCCGAATGTAAAAATTATATTACAGAAACGCTTTGATTATTTATAAAGAGAAAAATTGGCCTAAAAGAATTTTCGGATAAGCCAAAGGATAAGTGTGCCGAGCAAGCTGAACAATATCATTGTAACAATAGGAAAATAAAATCTGAAGTTTTCTTTTTCAATCCTGATATCTCCGGGCAACCGTCCGATCCAGTGCAATTTATCGCTAAAAAAATAAACAATAATACCAACGACGATAATGATCGCTCCAATCCCGATGATCCATTTACCTGTTTCGTTATTCATATTTGCAAAGCTAAAATGAACGAGTCCATCAGAAAGGATAACCTATGCCAAGATTATAAACTATATTTTCTCTTCGCCATGGTTTATTAAACAGTTTTATCTGGTTGATCACCCATGGATTTTGCCGCCATGGTTCCCGTAATGGAAAAGCAATATCAAGCCGGACAACAAATAATGTTATATCAAAACGAAAACCAACCCCTGCATCAATTGCCAACTGGCTTAAAAATTTGCTGGTGAATTCACTTCCGGGTTTATGAGTATAGGTGCTGTCATTCATCAACCAAATATTTCCGCCTTCTACAAAAAACGCCCCATACAAAGGACCATTTAATCTGAAACGAAATTCTGAATTCAATTCAAGTTTCAGATCCCCGGTTTCATCAGGGAAAAAAGTATTAGTTGTATCCACATATTTATAAGTACCCGGTCCCACAGAATGACTTCTGAATCCCCTGAGACTATTATTACCGCCTATAAAAAATTGTTTGATAAATGGAAGTTGAACAGAATTTCCGTAAGGAATTCCTACACCAATAATTGCCCGGTTTGCCCACGACGAATACAACCCGAGCTTTCGATAATATCGACCATCCAATTCAAATTTGATGTATTGTGAAAAGGGTACATTACGTATTGTCACTACTTTTCCTCCTTTCAGATCAGCGCCGGAAAACAAACCAGCTAAATTCCCTGAGAGGTCAACAAAGGCATTAAGATAATAGGCATTGTTTCGCAGCAATCCATTTGCCAGTTGATTATAATTAAACTGGTAGGTAGAGCCAAGAATAAATTGCTTTTGTACCGCACGGGCCAACAAAGTATCCTGGTGAATAAGTGCTTTATATTCCTCAGTAATCTTTCCTGGTTCAACATAATTGACCCTTATTGGATAAAGCTCATGTTGCTTTTGCAAACTTTCTTTCCATAAATATCCATAAGCAACCCTGAAAGAATTAAGAGAATAAAGTTTTACACGATCCAGCATATCATATCCTACCTGGATATTTGTCCGCGGCATATACCCTCCTTTAATTCCAAAATCTCCAAATGGCACAAGCACTCTCGGAATAGAGAAATTTATTTCTCCACCAAAGCGTATTGCATTATATCCTTTTAATGCACCGCTGAATTGCACATCTGAGCCTGTGTATCCGCTAATACTGAAATGTTCACCGCCCTTGAATACGTTTCTGTCTCTCCAACTTACGGAGATTACTGAACCGTTAAGATTATTGGAACGTGTTATTGTCGTAAACTCTGCCTTCAGTGATCTTCTTGGCAAAGGAGTTAAATAATAAAAAGCATCGAGATACGCAGAGTCGGTTTGCGTGTTTACCTCAAAACGATTTTTTACAAATTTGAAAAGATCAAGATTGACAAGACGGCTAAGTGTAAGATTATGATCGGTCCTGTTATACACATCACCGGGTTCAAAATTCATTGCTTCTGAAAACATATAAGGTTTGTACCTTTTTCTGCGGTCTATAATATAATAGCCTTTATAATATTGTGCCTGGGATCTGCTGCTATCAACCCGATTCATATTCAAACTGTAACCTGCATATATCTGAACATCTTTTATCCTGTAAACTTCTTTTGATTCATTTGGCGCATCCTTCTTTATTGTTACATACATTTTTACAAGATGATTACCAATTGTTGTATCTGTTTTTATCAATATGAATTCAGGGCTGAAATAATAAAATCCATTTTCTTTCAGATATGCATCAATTCGAATGCGTTCTGCTTTGATAACATCAAGATCAAAAGGTTTTCCGGCTTTTAATAAAGTTTGATCACTGCTCTTTGCAATTGTTGATGAGAGAACACTGCTATCAGAAGGAAAACTCACAGCCGCGATCTTGTATTGCTCTCCTGCAGCAATGTTATATTGGGCATGTGCTCTTTTTCGTCCTACAATTGTATCGCCAGTCACCTTTGCATGGAAATAACCTTTGTTTTCCATATGACTTTGCAGCACTTTAATATTTTGTTGCAGATCAAGCTGGCTGAGCAGTACCGGGGGTTCGCCATTCTTAGTTCTTATTCTTCCAAAGAAAGAATTCTCTTTCTTATTTCTGAATAAATTATAAATAGAGAGTTTTATGCGCATGCCAAGAAATGTTGTATTGGGCTTTGGCCTTGTCAATCCTTCAAGATCTTCTTTCAACACTTTTTTTTCACGAACGGTGGAAGTACCGTTCACAAAAGTTCTTGCGCCAGTATATAGTTTATCGCCGGCTGGCAAATGTTTTGTATTACTGCAGGCAACGATCAGAAAACAACTCGTTAGCAAAATGAGGATATGATATTTATTTCCTTCCACTATTGGTTCTTTGTATAGTTCACACCATCAACTCTTTGATTCTTTCTTTTTCTTATTAGGTCTTTGAAACGATTATAATCAACACTGATAAGAAAACTTATTCCTGCCTCAATGATATATCCATCAACAATACCTTCGTATTGATTTTTACGATAAAAGCGGAGCATATATCTTCCATCTCTGCTTAACGCATAATTGACGCTAATATCACCGAATACATTACTTGCCTTTTGACTGCTATTCTTTGGTCCTTCCAACTCGAAATTGCTACCAACAGAAACTGTCAACCGCTCATTTAATAAACGTTTGCTTAATCCAACGTTCAGATCGGTCCTGCTTCTTTGTTCTCCGGTTGTATAGTCATCGGTAGAGGTGACATCAAAATTGAGGTCAACTCCATCAATTAAACCGGCTGCAAGCTTGTTTAATTGTTCAGTCATTAACTTACTTATACTTTGCCGTGCATAAGATGAAGCGCTAAATATCGGTGAGCTACTCGCCAATGGATTTTGCCCGACAAATCGATTTAATAATAACAGAGCGAATACCTGGCGGTTTGTTTCTCCCGGTTCCTGTCTTATTTGTTCAAGTCTGCTATCTACTTGTGTAATGATGTCGTTTGAAACGCCATAGTTCTTATCGGTAGGAAGTACAATATCAAATGCAAGCGTTGGCTGCATCAGTTCTCCAATCATTTTTAAATGAACTTCAAATGGTAGCTTTTGTAAATAGGTGTTGCGTATAGCTTGAGATGAAGCTGCAATTTGGGTTTGCACAAGATCGATTGGGGCTGTATTCGCAACATAAATGGCGGTAAGATCTAAGTTTGCTTTTGTCGGTTCATTTAACCAGGTGATCTTACTTCCTTTTTGAATATCAAAGCGGCGATGAAGGAAGTTGAATGTGATCTCATACGCACCTTTTTCCAATTCATAATTACCCACAAGTGTGATCTTTCCACTTGCATCGATACCTGTTGATAAAAGAGCTTCACCTTGTAAATTTATAAAGTCGCCATTTGCCTCGTCAATAATGATATTAAAGGCTGCTTCTTTCTTTATTTCGATATTCGTTACAATATTCATTCCCTTGAAAGGAGAAATATTGAGCGAATCATAAGCCTGGAAAAGTGAATCATTTTGCGGCGCATCCATGTCGACAAATTCAACAATGCCCTCTCTTGCTACCACACCGGGTTCTTGCTGTGGAATGACAATAGAAAGATTTGTTCCATCGTTCACGGTAATGTTGCCATCAATATCCGGAGCTATTTCTGTGCCGCCCACATGCATATTGGATGTAACGACAAGCTTTCCGTAATAAATTTTGTTATCCTTTTTTGTAGTGTTTAATACCTGGAAATTATTTGCATTAACATCAAAATTGAAATTGTAATTGGTAAAATTCGGGGTTTGCACAGTTCCATTTAACCTGAGTTCGTTGTTAGCAGTATCTCTTATTACAAAATCATTAAAGTGAAAACCATTTTCAGTCACGTTTATTTTTTCACCGTCAATTTTATATTGGCTTCCTAATATAGTTGTTGCAAAACTTGCTTTATCAAAATTTATAGGGCCGTCGATCTTGGGTTCATTCACTGATCCTTTGATGCTGATATTTCCATTTACGCTACCGGAAGCATTTTTGATCATTCCACCAAAAGCTCCTTGCACAGTGGCAAGTTGCATTTGCTTTACCGCAAGATCAAGATCTAATGCAATATCGTTTTCGCCTTTTGGAGCAAATGAACCTGTCAATGCAATATCATTTCCTCGTCCCGTTATTGTTGCATTCGTATTGTACCGGTCACCGGAGGTATTATCAACTTTGATCACCGCATTTCCTACCGTATCCCCTTGCATGCTCAGATCGTTAATTGTAAGATCGCTTGTGAAAACCGGCTGCCTTAAAATGTTCTTAAATGCCATCGTACCATTCATCGAACCATTAATAAGTAATGAATCCGATTTCAAAAAAGCCGTAATAGTGGATAATTGAAAATTTGTAAACCCAACATTTAATAATTGCCCCTCAGTTTGAAGAGACAATCGCTGTTCATTTTTTTGCAATGAAAAATTATTAGCTATGATATTATCCTTGGTTATGGTAATTGAATTTCCAGTCGAAACCACCCACTTATCATAGTTAAGCATCAAACTATCAGAACGTAGGTTTATGGTATAGTTTCCTTGTGTTGGTTGCGTCAGTAATCCACTCAAGTAATATTTATCCTTTCCATTCTTATCATCTATGTTTAAATTGAAATCTATTTTATTATTCAATGCGATCGCATTGAATTTTGTGTGATAAAGATTATGACCGATCCCAGTGATATGCTGTACCTCGCCGGTAAATTGCAAACCTTTGTCTGTTGTATTTATTTTTAGATCTACACCACTTATTTCATTACCGTTGTAAGAAATAAATGGTGTACTTGCAGTAGCATTTAATCCTTGCGTACTGGATGCTCTTCCATCAATATGAATTGGTTCAAACGACTTTAATCCTGGTACAAAAGCAATTAATGCAGGGGCATTCGCAATATCGGCAGCAAAAGAAAAGTTATACGGTTGCACATCAGTAAGTGTATTTGCAGGAGCAACCTGGAAATAAGGCTCTATGCTTTTTTGAAATATTTTACCAAGATCAGTGTAGCGATATTGACCATGTAATCTTGCATTCGCCACATCACTTCTTAAGGTCATAAATTGAGCAGTATCATTTCTGCCGGAAACAAATTCGATCGTATCTAATGGCAGCCGCTGATCAGCCGATACTAGTAAAGCGTTTGTCATTAAAACATTTGCTTCTAAGTAATTTGCATTGATCACGGGTATGTCTGCCTCTATTTTTCCTCTTACGATCGCTGGCTGGGGTGTAAGACCCAATGGGAATGTTTTAATGCTATCCAACATTCCTGTAAAATGAAATGAAGGGTTATCTGACATATTTCCTGTAAGCGTACCATTCAGATCAAGATTCGGGTCAGTTATATCTGTAACCACATTAAGTGAAGAGCCTTTGATACTTCCATTTACATTAATATTTCTGTACGTGTAATTATTATAGAAAACTGAATAAATATCTCCTTTGAAGTTTGTATTGATCTTTCCGGGTGTAAATCCTTTTCCCGATACTGTAACATTTCCACTAATATTTTTAACCTGGTCATTTCTTAAAATATATCCGAGATTCAATGAATTCGTTTTTACCGACGCATTATATGTTGCAGCATTCGGATTGCTGAGATTTGTAAACCGCCCGTTCACGATAGCTGTACCAACAGAAGAAAGGATCGTTAAATTGGTTGAAAGATTATTTATAGAACCGGCAATTGTCCCGTGTGCATCAAATTCTTCCGGCAAATTGATCTGTTCATTCGATAAACGCTGACCCGTGAACAAAGCAATGTCAGATTGATTCGTATGAAGTTTTCTTATAGTTAATGTACCTCCTGTTTTATTCGGGTCATTGTTTGTCGCCAATGAACCACTTGCATCGATCTGTGTATTTTTCAGTCCGCGGAATTGCAGGTTTGCAATATGCATTGTTTGTAGAGTTCCGCTTCCTTTAAGATTGAGATACCAGACCGCATTAGGATTTGCAAATGCCGGTTGCGAATGTAATTGGGGAGCAAATGCAAGTATATCTTTTACCTGTATATGGCTGTTCGAAATATCAGCGTCTATTTGTGTGCGAGGAAAATTTTTTGAAAGGTCATCAAATGAATTATAGGTGAGTGATGCATATCGTTTCAATTCTGATCCCGGTGTTTTGATGATAAGGTCTTTTACAAAAGTTTGTGTACTGGCATATAGAAATTCTCCCTGCAATTCATTTAGTACAAAACCACTTTGCTCTTTGAAAGACCCTTTCTTTATGTTCCCCGCTATCGAATCAGCGGATAATAAAAGATCGTTTGCTTCTAAGGTTAAAGAGTCTCCCTTGAAATGACCATAATCTATTCCATATTTTATCCGCGGGTTATTATCATTATCAAACTGCAAACTATTGTTATCAAGATTCACATTTGACACAAATATTCTCCAACCTGCTTCTACCTGGCTCTTTGCTTCCTGTTTTACTTCTTTCACAACAACTTTTGCTTCTTGCTTTCTACCGATCCTGATCGCAGCTGTCGTATTTTTCAAGGAAATATTTTGAAGATCAATTACACGGTTATCCAAGTCGATATTGTTTGGTTTTACCTGCGCTGATCCCAGATCAATTGTAGAATAGGTTGCAGATACATCATTGCGGTAATCCAATTTAATATCCTCCAAATTCAATTCCTTAAATAATAATTTTAATGCAGATGGTTGTTGTGCTTCCGCCATATCTTTTGCTGCAGGTTCTAATTCCAATAATGGCTTTACCTGGTAAATTCTTGCAGTTAATCCTTTGATATTTGTTTTGGGTACATTAAAATAGAAATGTTCATAATCCATACTATCAATTCTTGTATCAAGATGATCAAGCCATGCTTCTGCATCGCTGCCAGTGATCGTGTCTTTATAGATGATCCTGATCTTATTTAATTCAACAGATGGAATTGAAATAAAATATGATGAAGTGTCTGTGCTTACTGTGGTATCTTTAGTTGTAAAAGCATCAACGACAAATTGAAAATTAAATGCCGTATCAGGTAGCTGTCGTTTGATCTTGGCGGTGATATTATCCAAAGCGATACTTCTAATATCAATTTGATTATTAAAGATCAATTTCATAAGATCCACATTCGCTTCGATCTTTCCGCCGGATAATAAAGTATCTTTTTGCCGGTCTTCTATATAAACATTTTCAAGAATAATATTCTTGGGCAAACCAACATAAACTCTTCCTACTTCAACCTTTGTCTTTAATTTTTTTTGGAGGTAAGCAACTGCTTTTACACGAAGAATATTTTGTACAGGACCAGTTTGTATCAATAAAAGAATAACAAGCAGAAATAAAATAATGAACAGAATAGTCTTCGCTACTATTCGTGCCGGCTTGACCCAAATATTCTTTTTTACATCGTCCATGCAGTCTTATATGCGGGATTTTTATCGAATCCTGTTTTAACCTTAGAAAATATCATGCTATAAATACCGCCAATAGAAATAAAAATGAGTGTGGCAGAATTTGCCCATTTGTATTTAGAAAGGAGCAATGGTGTTTAAAACAATCAGCATTTCATGTATAGGTGTCCCGCCTTTGGCGTGGATTTACTATCTTTCTTTCTTAATAAACAATTGCCATGCTACGTTCAAAGATTGCAGGTATTGGTATGTATGTACCAAAAAATATTGTTACCAATAATGATCTGATGAAATATATGGACACAAGTGACGAATGGATCCAGGAACGTACCGGTATAAAAGAAAGAAGATATGCGGATCGTACAAAAGAAACAACAGCCACGATGGGAATTGAAGCAGCAAAGGTCGCAATCGAAAGAGCAGGCATTACACCGCAGGATATTGACTTTATCATATTTGCTACCATCTGTCCTGATTATTATTTTCCGGGTTGCGGTGTATTGGTACAACGTGCTATGAAGATGAAAGAGATCGGTGCACTGGATATAAGAGATCAATGTTCTGGTTTTGTATATGCACTTAGTACCGGCGACCAGTTTATCAGAACAGGCATGTATAAGAACATTCTTGTTGTTGCGAGTGAAAAACATTCTTTCGGACTTGACTTTAGTACACGTGGAAGAAATATCTCGGTCATTTTTGGTGATGGCGCAGGTGCTGTTGTATTGCAACCAACAGAAGACGAGAATCGCGGTATTCTTAGTACTCATTTGCATTGCGATGGAAATAATGCAGAGATACTGGCGATGTATAATCCCGGCACTCACGCAAATTATTGGGTTGGAGAAAATAAGCTTGCTGATTACGATGAAGCAGAAATAGGCGAGATGTTTATGAGCCATGCAATGATCGATAATGCACAAAATTTTCCAAACATGGATGGCCAGGCCGTGTTTAAAATAGCCGTTGAAAAATTTCCTGAAGTGATAATGGAAGCATTAGATACTAATAAATACACAACCTCCGACCTTAAATTATTGATCCCGCACCAGGCTAATCTTCGCATCTCACAGTTTGTACAAAAAAAATTGAGGTTAACGGATGAACAGGTTTATAATAATATTCAGAAATATGGCAACACAACAGCCGCATCAATTCCGATTGCTCTATGTGAAGCATGGGAAATGGGAAAAATAAATGAAGGTGACCTGGTTTGTCTCGCAGCGTTTGGCAGTGGCTTTACATGGGCAAGCGCATTATTGAAGTGGTAAATATTTTATTTTAGAGATTTATGAAAAAAGCATCCATCGTAATAGAATATTGTCCAAAATGTCATTGGCTGCTTCGTGCAGCTTATATGGCGCAGGAATTTTTAACCACCTTTGAATCCGAGCTGAAAGAAGTAACATTGCAACCAAGTGAAGTAAATGGAAGTTATCGTATCATGATCGACGGGAAAACAATCTTCGACAGAAAAGAATATGGTGGTTTTCCCGAGATAAAAGAATTAAAACAAATGATACGTGATGTAGTGTCGCCGGGCAAAAGCCTGGGCCATGCAGATACAAAGCCGCATCACTCTGATGAAGATAATTAAGATAATCTTACATCACAAAATGGAAAGGTTATCATCCATGCAACGTTTTTTCCCCGAACTTCGTTT
Source organism: Bacteroidota bacterium (assembly GCA_005882975.1). Taxonomy (GTDB): domain Bacteria; phylum Bacteroidota; class Bacteroidia; order Chitinophagales; family Chitinophagaceae; genus VBAS01. The sequence goes on from VBAS01000063.1 coordinate 38,745, forward strand.
TAACTGTTACAAACAATGGCGAAACTACTTTTATATACGTTGATCCTGTTTTCTGCAACTGTGCAGGCCCAATCCTATGATAAATGGGAGATCTATCAAAATCGTAAAGAGGTGAGTTCTTTTAATAATAAAAAAGAAACGAGTGATGAAAGAAGGGTGTTGCTTTTGAACCGGTTTTTGGAAGGCCCCGGATTTTTTGTGATCGAATTTCAACCCGCTGCGGAACAGGCAGAATGGATCCGCACCATTGCTTTTTATGATTCAACAGATAAACCAATAAGAGAATACAACAACACGCTTTTCCTGCAAATTCATAATTCTGAAATTGCGGGCATCATGGAAGGCCGGCAAAAAGTCAGAGTATATAGCTGGGCCGTTCCAAAAGATCCTGCACTTGCGGCTACTGTTCGTGTCCGGCGCCTACTTTTGTGTACATTATATACACGATGACCCGAAAGATCATTTACATCATCAATCCTATTGCCGGAACAAGATCCAAAAATGATCTTCAACAATTTGTTGAAACAAAAACTAAAGAAAAGCGCATTCCTTATTTTATGTTTCCCTCCGTTGCCGATGGGAATTATTCTTTCCTGCATTCAATTATAAAAGAAGAAAAGATCAGTGATATAGTAATTGCCGGTGGAGATGGCACTATAAGCAATGTAGTCGGGAGCCTGTTAAATGAAAATGTAAACTTTGGAATCATTCCTTGTGGATCAGGAAATGGATTAGCGCATACAGCAAAAATTTTAAAGCAACCCGCCAAAGCTCTTGACATAATCTTTAATGGAAAAGCATCTGCTATTGATGGTTTTTTTGTCAATGATCGTTTTGCCTGTATGTTAGCCGGTCTCGGTTTTGATGCAAAAGTGGCGCATGAATTTGCTGATCATCCAAAAAGGGGACTAATGACCTATGCACAATTAACATTGAAAAATTTTTTTTCTATTAATCCATTTCGTTTTGAACTGAAGTTTGAAAAAGTTAAGATCGATACCGATGCGTTCTTTATCAGTATTGCGAACAGCAACCAGTTTGGAAATAATTTTACCATTGCGCCAAAAGCAAGTTTAACCGACGGCCTGCTTGATATTGTAATTGTAACAGCTCAGAATAAAGTAAGTTTTGTTTTGCAAACATTAAAACAAATGGCAGGATGGAATATGATGGAGACTTCGTCAGTTATCACAAAAAAAACTGGTGTTATTTATTTTCAAACAAATAAACTCGACATCATTAATCATTCACAAGCTCCCTTACATATTGATGGCGATCCTGCAGAAACTCCAGAAAAACTTTCGGTAGAAATAAAAAAGAAATGTTTTAGGCTTATTCAGCCAGTTTAGTAACCAAAGAATCTTTTTTATTGAGCAGGCTAATCACTTTGTCAAAACTCTCTTTATTAAATAAAAAATCCGGTGAGCTCATTATGTTCTTCTTTTCTCTTTGAGTAAGATGAAAATTCAAAGCTGCTTTATCCTCTTGCTTTTCCGTTGCGTATTGAAAAGTGATCTTATTAATTTTATGCACTGAATGTTGTGTATAATAACTCAGCAGGTCATTTTGAAAATATTCCATTGTTTTAAACCAATTATGCTGCAGCATCAGGAAAGGTTTAGTAGCATGATCCCCTATATTTTCAGTAACATAAGGATAATCCCAACCACCGGATGGACGATCTCTTAGTTGAATGATCAGGACACCGCTGGTATTTTGACTTATCCAATCATCAAAAAATTCAAGGAATCGCAAACCTGTTTCCTGTCCGTAGTTATCTCTTAACCCCGCATCCATTACATCGATTACCGGGTCGGAAGGAAGCCATACATTCGGCAATACAATAGGAAATGTTGCATTCATCCGTAAGGCAGTCAATATTCTTAAATTAAAAGGGTCTTGTTTTTCAAAAAAAGAAACGAAGTCAATAACATCCGGATCCATTTCGGGAATGGCAGTAGAGTCATAACGGCTGCGCATCATAAACCTTACTGGTTGCGTACTGATGATCATTTTTCTGCTATCCCTTGAAACAACAGAATTATAAAACGCCAGTGGAATGGCCGCATTTTTTTCATCCTCTTTATAGTCTTTCAATTGCTTATTTAAAAAACCGTTTGTGTTCTTATTTAATTTTGATTCAAAAGAATAAGCCCGGTCCTTTACATAGATATAAGGACCGACCTCAAATTTCAGTGATGGTGAAATAAGATCTCTTGCTACAAAAGATGAGAACAAAGGATTCAAAAGATCGCCTGAAATATCATCAACATATTTTTTATCCTGCAAATGAATATTCTCACCTTTTTGTTTGCGCAAGTATAATTCACGGAAATAAGAAGCACCGATCATTCCCCCGGATGCACCGGTGATGAGAAAAGTTTTCTTCATTATTTCACCATTTGTAATACTGTCGAGTCTTTGCAGAATGCTCATTGTAAAAGTTGCGCTTCGGTGTCCCCCACCACTTGTATTAAGAATGACAAACAAGGGTTTTTCTTCACTTTGTTTTCTTTTCCAGTTTTCAAGCACATGGATCATGTTCAGGCTATCTTCAGCAACATTTTTTGTGGATACCATCGACAGTATATGTTCCCTCGTATAAGCGGGTCGCTCTTTGGTATTAGAATATTTCAACCCAAAAGCTTTATTTCTCGGATCGATCCAGTTCCATGTATAAAAAAGATTAAGAATAATTATTAAACCAAGGAGATAAGGAACACTCCAGCTTTGTAAAAAATAGGTAAAGGCGCCGGCGACCCCTATAAGTATTGCAAAGAAAACGGTGATACTTGCAGCCGCCGGTATTTGAAAAAAAGCTGAATCTTGCAAAAAACCGATCCCGATCAAAAATAAAAATGCCGCAAATACAGAAAGCACCGCAGCAAAGTGGTGACGTTTAAAAATATTTTCAATGAAATCACGGGTATAGTGAGAAACATCTCTTGTCTTTTTTACAGACATGGGTGTTTCAAGATACCATTCCACTTTAATGATCTTTGATTCACTTGGTGGCAATTCGCCTGGTTTTAAATGCCTGATATAATCTTTCGGGTTTCTTATCACTAGCATCATTCGCCGGTAAATAGAACGATCGGCTCTGAAAAAATAAATGAAGGAAATAAAAAGTATTACTATTAACCCTAATAAAAAACCACCGGCTAACATTAAATATTCGCCAGTAGGAATAAGTTCTTTATACCTGATAAACTGCCAGGCCTTAATAAAATAAAAAATTAAAAATGCTGCCGGAATTACAAAATTGTTTATACAATATCGTAAAAACGGGTTGGTGGTTGCAGCTAAAAACCTGAAGTGGCGACTGAATAAAATAAAGCTGGCAATATTCCAGCTCATAATAAACATGCCGATAGCAATACCAACAATACCGGCGCCCAGCGCATTTACATTTCCGAGATATTCCGGTGCCAGGTAAAGCGAATCGGCACCAAAACTTTTCATGAAAGTGCCATTGACAGTGCTAAACAAAACAAACCAGAAAATAAGTAACACCTGGTATTTTCTGAAATGCAGAAACAACAGTTGAACGGGAAAAGAATAAAAGAATCCGCGAAGCCAGGCTTTCATAAGTAAAGGAGAGGCGGTTTAGTATTTAAAATTAATATTAAACCCCCGTTATTTCAAAGTAACTCTTATTTACTTTTTATAAGGTGACCTGTCCAGAAAAGGGACAACAAAAGAAACATCGCAATTAATTGATGAAACTGTGCCATCCATTCAAAGATCCCCCAATGATTTGGTACGATCTTCACACTGGTAAGAACCGAGAAGATACCAAGAACAACCTGTGTAGTTACAAGCAAAAGAGGCAGCCATCTTGTTTTCAAAAATAAGTTGCTGCCACTTATTTTAAAAGCTTTCCATGTCCAAATAATAATCAGAATGAAAAGAATATACGCAAGTGACCGATGGAAAAAATGAATAGTGATCTTGTTTTCAATTAAATTCAACAATCCATCAGGAGAAAACATTTTAGCAGGAATGAAAACACCGTTTATATCCGGCCATGTAGGCGCAACAGTTGCTGCTTTATGACCCGCCATCAATGCTCCGAATGCTAATTGAAAGATCAATACTCCAATTATTATCCATGTAAAATTCTTTAGTGATCTGTTTACAATTCTTTTTTCATTAGGAACCAATAATTGTAAAGCGAACCAAAAAGTATAACAAAGCAATCCCAGGGCTAATACAAAATGTAACATTAGCTTTGTCGGCTTCACATAAATAGCATCTCCGGTTAATCCGCTTGCCACCATGATCCATCCTACGGTTCCCTGTAATGCACCAAGCAGAAAAAGAATGATCAGGGGTTTTATCATTTCTTCCTTAAACCTTTTTTGAAAAAGAAAAATGATAAAGGGAATTGCAAATACAATTCCTATTAGTCTTGCCCAAAAGCGGTGAAACCATTCCCAGAAAAAAATGGATTTGAAATCCTGCAGATTAAAATCTGAGTTTAGAAGTAAAAATTGCGGCGTCTGTTTATATTTATTAAATTCTTCGATCCATTTTTGTTCATTCAAAGGTGGCAGGGTGCCTGTGATCACATTCCATTCAGTAATTGAAAGACCGGAGCCGGTAAGACGAGTAACTCCTCCTAATAATATTTGAATGATCAGCATTACTACACCGATCATTAACCAAATGGCAACTGCTTTTGTCAGTATGGACTCCTTTGGAGAAGTTCTTTGTGGATAAAATTCCGTCATAGCGCCGCAAAGTTAGTTGCTGATGATGTTGAAAATAATTTTTGTTCTGCGATATTTGTACAACTTCACAAAATGCTAAGTGCTTTTTACCAGGACCAATTAACTGAAGCCGGTTGCGATGAAGCCGGCCGTGGTTGCTTTGCAGGCCCCGTATTTGCATCGGCAGTTATACTTTCAAAAGATTTTTTTCATCCATTACTAAATGATTCAAAACAATTATCCGAGGAGGAAAGAGATGAATTACGAATAGTTATTGAAAAAGAAGCGATCAGTTTTGCTGTTGCAAGTGTTACTCATGATGAGATCGATCGTATCAATATTTTACAGGCATCAATAAAAGCAATGCATATTTCGGTAAACCAGCTAAAGCCAAGGCCCCAATTGCTATTGATCGACGGAAATTATTTTGTGAAGTATAAAAGACTCCCTCATCGTTGCATTATAAAAGGCGATGGCATTTATGCATCAATTGCCGCTGCAAGTATTCTTGCTAAAACCTACCGTGATGAGTATATGAAAAAGCTTCACCAAGAATTTCCTCACTACAATTGGGCAAGCAATAAAGGATATGGAACTCCGGAACATCGAAAGGCTCTTGATGAATATGGCATGTGCAAATATCACCGCAAAAGCTGGCGGCTTTTCTCCGACCAACCTGAGCTTTTCGATAAAGAAAGTTGTACTTAATATTTATCCTTTCACTATCAATCATCTATATCCGCAAATTTTATCAGATAGTTAGCAAGCTGTATGGCGTCCATCTATATCTTTGTCAAAATTGTTCTGCATGCAACTAAGGCCACTTCCTGTTGTTGATACAATTTCGCCGGAGGATTTTAAAAATGAATTCTATAACAAGAATCTGCCGGTTATTATTAAGGATCTTTCACATCAATGGCCTGCATATACCAAATGGAACTGGGATTATTTTAAACAATTGGTTGGTGACAAAAAAGTTCCGCTGTATAACAATGTAAAAAGCGATGCATATACACCGATAAACAAAGCGGATGATTATAAAACATTTGGTGAGTATATCGATATGATCAGCCAGGGGCCCGCAGCCTGGCGAATTTTTTTATTCAACATTTTTGATCATGCGCCCCAATTGATAAATGATTTTACGTGGCCCGAGCATATGATGAAAGGTTTTATAAAAAAGTATCCCATGCTCTTCACCGGCGGCGCCACTTCCATTACCCATATGCATTTTGATATCGATCTTTCTAATATTTTACATACACAGTTTGCAGGGAGAAAAAGAGTCCTTTTATTTCCTTTTGAAGAACAATATAAACTCTACCGTAAACCTTACGAAGTTTTATCATTAGCTGATTTCTCGAATTACTATATGCAAAACGGCAGCCCGGACTATGAGAAATTTCCTGCTTTGAAACTTGCACAAGGACAAGAAGCTGTCCTGGATCATGGAGATACTTTATTTATGCCTGCAGGCTGGTGGCACCATATGGAATATCTTGACAGTGGTTTTGCGATGAGCCTAAGAGCATTGCAGCCGTCTTTGGCTGGAAAAATGAAAGGGGCCTGGAATATTTTTGGGATGCGCAGCATTGATACCGTGATGAAAAAGACTGCACCCATCTGGTGGTATGAAAGAAAAAAGAAAAAGGTTTTTGAAAACGCCAATAAAGAATTAAGCAAACCGGTTGCACTTAGTTGATGACCCACACTTCGCTTCCTCTTAAAAGCTTATCGAGATCAGCTGGCTTCTTTGCTTTCGCATCTTTTATTTGTTGCTCCATTACGTTTTCGTAGCACGAACGATCTGTTTGATAGAAAACACCGAATGGTCTTGGCAAATGACCTTCAATCCCCGGATTATCAAAAATGCGAACGAGTATCTGCGCTTTGTAAATATCTTTTTCATCATGGATCCAAAGATCATCAGCGCTATAACCGTCAGCAAGGTTTACAACTTTTGGAGTAAAGCCATCCAGCTTGATTCCTTTTTCTTTGTTTGCACCAAAAATTAATGGGTGGCCTTGCTCAAGGAATAATGTTTCAGCTGCTTTTGTTCCTTTTTCAGTAAACATTTCAAAAGCTCCATCATTAAATATGTTACAGTTCTGATAGATCTCAAGGAAAGAGGCTCCTTTATGTGCATTAGCACGAAGTAACATTGCCTGCAAATGTTTCGGATCACGGTCCATTGTTCTTGCTACAAATGTTCCATCGGCACCCATTGCAAGTGCCAGTGGATTAAAAGGATGATCAATACTTCCATAAGGAGTGGATTTTGTCACCTTATTTTCTTCTGAGGTTGGAGAATATTGTCCTTTCGTTAAACCATAGATCTGGTTATTGAACAACAGGATATTTACATCAAAATTTCTACGTAATAAATGTATTGTGTGATTACCGCCAATACTCAGGCTATCACCATCACCGGTCACTATCCAAACACTCAACTCAGGTCTTGAAGCTTTCAATCCACTGGCAACCGCAGTTGCTCTTCCGTGAATTGAATGCATTCCATAAGTATTCATGTAATAGGGAAAACGGCTGCTGCATCCGATACCCGAAATGATCACGATATTCTCACGGGGTATTCCAAGAGTTGGCATCACCTTTTGCACTTGTGCAAGAATAGAATAATCGCCACAACCGGGACACCAGCGTACTTCCTGGTCGGTTGTAAAATCTTTGGACGTTAAAGCGGGGGCAACAGTAGTTTCACTCATAAAAAAATATTGATTGCAAATTTAAAGAATAACGGATAGGAAGCAAGGGAATTCCAAAGCCATTGAGCCTGATTTTTATCAATCAAACCTTAATTATTCGTTATTTCCCAGTTCTTCCCAATACTCAGCAGCCCGCCGTGTATGTGGAATTACAATAGTACCGCCGACAATATTGGCTACAGCAAAGATCTCATACATCTGTGTGGTGGTAATTTCCAATTCATGGCATTTCCCAAGATGATATTTGATACAATCATCACAACGAAGTACCATGCTGGCAACCAAACCAAGCATTTCTTTCGTCTTTGTATCCAAGGCACCGTTTTCATAAGTGTTGGTGTCAAGATTCCAAAGCCTTTTCATTACGAGATTGTTCTTGCTAAGGATCACATCGTTCATTCGGCTACGGTAATGATTAAACTCTTTTACTAATGATGACATATTTAAAAGTTTTGTTCAAAGTTACCGTATGATCGAAGTAAATGACAAAATCCTGTGAGGCTAATCAAGTATTTAGTAAATTCAAAACTTAAATTGATCAGCATGAAAAATAAAGCTGTTGCTATTCTGGGTCTTGCCGCATTTGTTTTTATTGGAATTGCTGCAAGCAAGCCTCTAGGAACTAAAGAAAGAAATTTGAAAGTGTTGCCAAAAGATATCAGTGATACAGATCTTGATTCTGTAATGGAAGGTTATTCAAAAGCACTGAATGTGAAATGTGATTTTTGTCATTCTGAAAATAAAGCCAAAACGGATATTGACTTTGCAAGTGACGATAAACCTGAAAAAGAAATTACCAGGATAATGATGAAGTTAACGGCGGGGATAAATAAAGATTATTTTGATTACACCATTCTCTATAAAGCCGGCGAAACAATGGCGGTTTCCTGTTATACTTGTCACGATGGCTTCCCCCGACCTGAACTTAAACATGAAAAAAAGGATTAGTATTTGTTTCATGTTATAACACAAAGAAACCCAGAAAAGATTCTGGTATTATTACCCACGGAGTAAGCACTTTTGCTCGATTTTCCTATAAATCAGTCTTTTACTACACTACCGTTCACAGCACCCCGTTTAAGGATTGATCCAAAAATAAGCAGAAAGCTTATCCTATAAAAACCATTATACATGAACTGGCAGAACGCCATAGGAATTTTATCTACTCTTGCCCTTTTTGCCCCGGTATTAATTATAGTGGTAGCTAAACTGATCCGTTACAAACAATACTTTTCTCTTTTTATTTATTGTGTACTGGCATTTGGTTTTAACCTGATGACCGAGCATTTTGTAAATGTGCCAAAAAACATAGAACGTTTTTATGGCATTACAAATAACCTGACTGACATGCCCCTTATGCTTGGCTTCTTATATTTTCAGATCCCTTCTTCCGTGCAGAGAAAAAGAATGAAAATATTATTAGCTGTATTCATAGTTTTTGAAATTCTTTTGATAGTCATGTATGGCATTACTGTCAAAACGATAACGCTGACAATGGCACCAGGCCTGGCGATCGTGTTTGGATATTCTTTATACTATTTTGTTTATTCTGTTAAGCGAAGCTTTATTCATAATAAGTTTATCGGAAAAGCGATAATAGCAACAGCCCTGACATTTGCTTATGGATGCTTCATCATCATTTACCTGATGCATTATGTATTGAGCTTACAGGATGTCTCGAATCTTTTCCTCATCTATTATTTTATCACAATAATTTATTGCATTATTCTGTCAGTGGGTCTCTATATGGAAGCAAAAAGAAAAAGCAAATTGTATGAGCTATTGCTTACCCGTAAAGAGTTAATGAGCTTTTTTGCAGATGAAAAAAAACCGGCTGCACCAAAAGGAGCAACCGGTCTATGGAAATTAAACTGATCGTTTAGAAACAATATTTTCCTTCACTTATCATTTTATCGGCTATCCTTCGTCTTGCATCTTTCGTGTTAAATGGTTCTGCTTTTGTAAATCGCTTTAATCCCATTAATATCATTCGCTGCTCATCACCTTCTGCAAATGAATTGATCGCATCTTTACCAAACTTATTTACATTATCAGCGGCATCATATAAATATGTGCACACAATGTCAATATGATTTGCACAGGCGGCTTCTCCTTTTTGATCAACCATCTTCATCACTCTTAACAATACACTTTCTGCATTGAATGTTTCAATAGCCATATCAGCCAGATTCATCAACACTTCCTGCTCGCTTTCAATTTTCATCATGAGTTTTTGCACAGCTGCACCAGATGCCATTAGGATCGCTTTCTTAAGATTAGCGATCAATTTTTTCTCTTTTACAAATGTGCCTTCCTCTTCAGCGCCAAAATCAGGAATACTCATTAGTTCTTTTTGTACTGACATTGCCGGTCCCATGAGGTCGAGTCTTCCCTGCATTGCTCTCTTCAGTGTAATATCAAGAGTTAGCAAGCGATTGATCTCGTTAGTGCCTTCATAAATTCTATTGATACGACTGTCACGGTAAGCTCTTGAAATATTATACTCAGCGCTGAAACCATTGCCGCCATGTATCTGCACTCCTTCATCAACTACAAAATCCAGCACTTCACTGCCAAAAACTTTTAGCATGGCACATTCAATTGCATATTCTTCCGCCGCTCCCAGCAATGCTTCATTAAAAGGTTTGCCAGCTGAAAGCAGTTCATGTTCTTTTTTATCAATCCAATTTGCCGTGCGGTATAAAGCACTTTCCCCAACAAAAATTTTAATGGCCATTTCAGCGATCTTATGTTTGATAGCCCCAAAATTTGCAATTGGTTGTTTGAATTGCTCTCTTGTTTTTGCATACTGCACAGAATCTGTTGCCGCTCTTTTCGAACCACCCAATGCAGCAGCCGCTAATTTCAAACGACCAATATTTAAAATATTAAAAGCGATCTTATGCCCTTTACCAATTTCTCCCAATACATTTTCTACCGGCACTTTACAATCCTGGAAATATAATTGAACAGTCGATGACCCTTTGATCCCCATTTTATGCTCTTCAGGTCCTTGTGTAAAACCTTCTGTTCCTCTTTCAATAATAAAGCCCGTGAATTTATCTCCATCAACTTTTGCAAATACAGTGTACACGTTGGCAAAACCACCATTTGTGATCCAACACTTCTGTCCGTTGATCAAATAGAATTTTCCATCGTCACTAAGTTTTGCGCTGGTTTTAGCGCCGAGTGCATCGCTTCCACTATTTGGCTCGGTTAATCCATAAGCTCCCGCCCATTCCCCTGTAATTAATTTTGGAATATATTTTTTCTTTTGTTCTGGAGTTCCAAAATATAAAATAGGTAAAGTGCCAATACCTGTATGCGCAGCGATCGCAACCGAAAAAGAATGCCCGGCACCGAGATATTCATTCACAATTGTTGAGGTAACAAAATCTTTCCCTAAACCACCATATTCTTCGGGAAAGGAAGTTAACAGTAATCCTTGCTCACCGGCTTTCGCCAACAAGCTTTTCATAAGACCTGGTTCTAATGCATCAATGCGATCAAGTATTGGATAAACTTCTTTATCGAGAAACTGCTCACACATATCCGCGATCATCAATTGCTCTTCCGAAAAATTTTCCGGAGCAAACACGTCAAAGGGTGAAGATTCTTTTATCAGCCATTCGCCACCTTTTAGTGCCGGTGCTTGCTTTACTTCAGTGCTCATAGTATTAAGTTTAAAAGTTTTGTAGGTTAATATTTATTTACCAACTGAATTCCTACTATCGTCGCCTGTTGCGTCGCACTCTTGTACTACAACAATCTTATTCACCATTCATCACGGATCATTCACTATTTCAAATTATCATAAACAATCTGCAATACTTCCTTACATACTTCGATCTTTTCCGGTGGCACAGACTCCAACGCTTCATTCAAAGTTTCTTCTGCCAACTCCATTGTTTGCTCCTGCAACTTCTGCGCCTGCTTTGTCAAAAAGATCTTATTGATACGACGGTCATTTTCGGATGCCACTCTTTTTACCAGGTTCAGCTTTTCAAGATTATCGACCAACCTTGTTATACTCGGCTTATCACGAAATGTTGCATTACATAATTCCTGTTGACTGATTCCGTCCTGTTTCCATAAATGATATAGAACACTCCATTGTTCAATGGTGAGGTTCATGGCCGAGGTATTGAATTTTTTCTGAAGTCTCCTGGCAATGGCGGTAGACGCTTTCCCGGTAATAAAGCTGTATAATTCGCCTTTCTTAAAATGGTTGTTTGACATATAGTTGTTTATACAACTATCCAAAGTTAGTAATTAGGTTTATAAAGTCAAATTAATTTATCCCAATTTTTGCTTCTCGTTTTATTTGCTCTTTCCTCTTGGTTACCATTGTTTATTTAGATTTGCTTTAACGCATGATCCTCCTTTATATAACCATCGGCTTGTTCATTTTCTATTCCATCCTGATCTTATTTTATCGTGCCGGTTGGCTGCAGCTAAAACCATTTTCCCAAACTGATCTCGAATCTTCGATAAAGATCTCCGTCATAATTCCAGCCAGGAATGAAGAAGAAAATATCGGTAAGCTTTTGACTTCACTTGAAAAACAAAGCTACCCACCTCATCTTTTCGAAATAATTGTTGTGGATGATCATTCGGCAGATAATACAGTAGATGTAGTAAATGGTTATTCATTTGCAAAACTTATACGGCTTGAATTTGATAATATCAATTCCTATAAAAAGAAAGCGATCGAAACCGGAATAGCTGCTGCTTCGGGTGATTTGATCGTTACCACCGATGCTGATTGTATTGTACCAGTGAACTGGTTGAAAACAATTGGATCTTTTAAGGAAGAAACAAATACTGTCTTTATTGCTGCCCCCGTTGTGTTGGAAAACGAATCAAATCTTTTACAGACATTCCAGGCTCTTGACTTTCTTGTATTGCAGGGAATTACTGCTGCATCGGTACAAAAGAGATTTCACAATATGTGTAATGGAGCCAATCTTGCATACGAAAAAAAAGCTTTTTTTGAAGTAAATGGTTTTACCGGCATAGATCATATCGCCTCTGGTGATGATATGTTATTAATGCAAAAGATAGCGGAACGTTTC
>VBAS01000023.1:0-14727 GCA_005882975.1 Bacteroidota bacterium
AAGCAGAAACAGTAAGACCAGCTTTTAAAGCGAGATAAACCGTGGCTGCACCAAACACAATTCCAAATGCAGCGCCGGTTAAAACTGATTTAATTGTAAACTCAGCCATATTTGTTTCAGGAGAAACAAATGGTTTAAAAGCAGGTTGCTGATCAGCCATAGCAGTTGGTTTTAATTTAAAGTAAGATAAATAAAAAAAGGTGATGTCAATAAGCCATCACCTTTTCAGAAAAACTTAAATGTATTTATGCTGAACCTGTTTTATCTCTTGTTATTTGTTCCAATGATTTTATTTTGGAAAAGATCAATAACCCACCAAGTATTGCCGCAGCAGTAATGATCCCGAAGAAAACTTTTTTATCTGGTATCTTATCCCAGAAACTAGCCATCACACCTGCAACTTTTCCTCCCAATGAAGTTGATAGGAACCATCCTCCCATCATCAATGCCGTTAATCGCGGCGGTGCAAGTTTTGATACAAATGAAAGACCGATCGGGCTTAAACAAATTTCACTCACTGTAAATACTCCATATGTAAGAAACAACCAGAATGGAGATGCTTTATGTGTGTAAATACTCGGAACAGACATTGCAGCAAACACCATTACTAATGCACTAAGCCCCGAAATGATTAAAGCCCATGCAAATTTCTTTGCAGTTGAAACAGGTCTGTTTCGCTGAGCCATGTAGGCAAAGAACATTATTAATAAAGGTGTGAATGCAACAATAAAAAACGGATTGATGGATTGAAAGAGTTCTGTGTTACCAACCTTGGCTAATCCATCGGGCGGCCATTTTTCTTTAGGCAGATTTACAAAATAAGGATCGGGTCCCATTGTTTTGATTGGGTTGCCTGCAGCATCCGTTACTACTCTCATATACTGATCCAATGAATCAACTTCTCTTGGTGTAGTAGTTAAATTCTGAAGTGTATACACAGCATCTGCAGGCTGCTCCATGAATTTTGGGATCGATCTGTCTGTATGTGATTCTGCCCAGATCGTTAAGCCAGTTGAGTTTTGATTATAAATTGTCCAGAAGATGATGGAGATGGCAAATATGAATAATAATGCGCCTACTCCTTTTTTATCTTCAGCATTTCCTTTAAACCATAAACTTCCATAGAAATAAATAACCGGAATACATGCAAGAATAAATGCATCATTAGAATCGGAGCCCATAAAATTTCCAGGAAGGAACCAACCTATGATCCCAAAAACGATCATCGGTAAAAAAACAGAACCAAAGATCTTTGAAAAAGGCATGTCACCGGCCTGCATTGGTTTTTTTACATCATATCTTTTTACATGTTTCAGATTAAATGCTAACCAGATCAAGCCAATTATTAAGCCAACACCCGCTGCAGAAAATGCGGCCCACCAACCGATCCTATTTCTTAAAATGGCAGCAGCAAAATTGCAGACCAATGCACCTATATTAATACCCATGTAAAAGATATTATAGGCGTTGTCTTTTAATGGCCTAAGTTCATCAGTATTATACATGTTACCCAACAGCGTGGAAATATTCGGTTTGAAAAAACCATTTCCTATGATAATACATCCTAAGCCGATATACATTGTAATATCATAAGGTAGCGCCAACATTAGATAACCTGCAGCCATCAATGAACCTCCAAGAAAAATTGACCTGATATAGCCCAGATACCTGTCGGCGATAAGGCCACCGATAAAAGGAGTTAAATAAACCAGCGCAATGAAGGTTCCAACAATATCGGCTCCCATGGCTCTTGGTAATCCCTTGCCACCAGTTGTAGTATTTATTAAGTATAAAAGTAAAATTCCTACCATCAGGTAGTAACCAAATCGCTCCCACATTTCAGTAAAGAAAAGAACCATTAAACCTCTTGGGTGCTTGCCAGTTTTTGGTGCTTGATTCATACAATCGTTTTTAATTAACTAATCAGACTCTAAGATTCGGGCAAAATAAACAAAATCCTTCACTCGCAAATTTTCTATACCTGTTTTAACTTTCTTACCCGATATTCGCAATGCGTTTAAAAAAGCCAAATCCTATATGCGAGTCCTCTTACTTGGTGCCGGCGGTCGTGAACATGCTTTTGCATGGAAAATTTCTCAGAGCCCACTTTGCGAAAAACTTTTTATTGCTCCTGGTAATGCCGGTACTTCTCAATGCGGAACTAATCTTGATTTTAGCGTAAGTGATTTTGATGCAATAAAAAAATGTTGCATTGATGAAAAGATCGATCTTGTTTTGGTGGGTCCCGAAGAACCATTGGTAAAAGGTATCACCGATTTTTTAATAAGTGATCCGCGGTTAAATGATCTTGATATTATCGGTCCATCAAAGATCGGGGCGCAGCTGGAAGGCAGTAAAGCTTTTGCTAAAGCTTTTATGCATAAACATAAGATCCCGACTGCTGCTTATGGTGAGTTTACGTTGGATAATTATAAAGACGGTGTTGTTTATATTAATAAACATGAATTGCCGATCGTATTAAAAGCAGATGGATTGGCAGCGGGCAAAGGTGTTGTTATTTGTGAGAACTATGTTGAAGCATTGGCAGAGTTTGAATTGATGATACAACGGGCAAAGTTTGGTGAAGCAAGTAAGAAGGTGGTGATCGAAGAATTTTTGCAAGGCATCGAGCTTTCTGTTTTTGTTTTAACGGATGGAAAAAATTATGTGCTGCTGCCAGAAGCAAAAGATTATAAAAGAGTAGGAGAAGAGGATACGGGTCTTAACACAGGCGGTATGGGTGCCGTAAGCCCTGTACCATTTGCCGATGAAATTTTTTTAAAAAATGTAGAAGAGAAAGTTATCAAACCAACAATTGAAGGTTTGAAGGCGGATGGACTCGAGTATCGTGGTTTTATTTTCTTTGGATTAATTAAAGTCGGTGATGAACCTTATGTGATCGAATACAATTGCCGCATGGGTGACCCCGAAACAGAAGTGGTGATACCGAGATTAAAAAATGATTTTCTTGAAATGTTAGTGGCTGCCACCAAACAAGAGCTCAATAAAATAAAGATCCAAGAAGATGATCGCTTTGCATGTACAGTGATGGCTGTAAGCGGTGGTTATCCCGGCGATTATGAGAAAGGGTATGTCATTCATGGGCTTGATAAAGTGGACACCGCTGAAAGTATTATATTTCATGCCGGCACTATAACAAAAGATGGAAAGCCTGTAACAAATGGTGGCCGGGTTCTGTGTATCACTTCATTTGGTGATTCAATTTTTGAAGCGGTTGAAAAATCAAAAGAGGAATTGCGGAATATTACTTTTACAGGAATGTCTTTCAGAAGAGATATAGGTTACGAGTTTGAATGAGATGATTTGGTAACCAACTTTAGCAATTCTTATCATCGTCTGTTGCGTCGCACTCTTGTACTGCAACAATTTTACTGAACTTTTTTCTCACAAAACTCACAGAGATGTTCACAGAAATTTAATCTGTGTAAATCCGTGTCATCTGTGAGATACAATTCGCCATTCACAATTACATTTGCACAAACATTCTCAATGGCCGACATGCATTATCACGATTACCTGCAGCTTGATAGAATTCTTAATTCTCAATTTCCCGAAAGTGATAAACAAAATTTATCTGCACATGATGAAATGCTTTTCATCATAATTCATCAAACCTATGAGCTTTGGTTCAAGCAACTTCAGTGGCAACCATTATGAATAAACCAGCATTGAATGATAATTCACCCGAACTGCAAACTGTTGTTCATCGTCTCAATCGTTGTGTTACTATTTTAAGAGTGCTTGTTCACCAGATCGATATTATGGAAACAATGACCCCCATGGATTTTCTTGATTTCCGTGATATGCTTCGTCCGGCATCGGGTTTTCAAAGTTGGCAATTCAAAGAACTCGAAGCAAAACTGGGATTGAAGTTTGACAACAGGCATGGCAAGGAATATTATACTGCCCAATTGAGAAAAGAACATGTTGACGTTATAAAAAAAGCAGAAGGCGATAAGTCATTACTGGAGCTTATTAATAGTTGGCTTGAAAGAATGCCATTAGCGCCACCATTGTCTGATGATCCGGATTCTTTTTGGCAGATCTATCGCAAAAGTTACCAGGGAAGTCTTGCAGATGCCGAGAAAGGAAATCTTTCAGCACTTGATGAAGTTTTCTTTTCTAACTCGCAACTCGCAGCTCAAAGCCCGCAACTTTCTTCTACCGCATCAAGAGCTGCCTTATTCATTATGCTTTACCGTGGTTATCCATTATTGCAACAACCTTTTCAGTTATTGAATTGTTTATTAGAAATAGATGAACAATTAAGTTCATGGCGTTACCGCCACATGAATATGGTGCATCGTATGATCGGTACCAGGATCGGAACAGGCGGAAGTTCGGGTAAAGACTACCTAAAAGCTGCCGCAGACAAACATTATATCTTCAGAGAAATTGCGCAGCTGAATAGTTTTCTTATCGAACGAAGAAGGCTACCAGCACTATCCAATGAAATGGAAAAGCGATTAGGATTTGCTCATCAGTGATTAAAAAAAATTATTTTTCAAAAAAATCTTCCCACCCCTTCGATCTTCCTGTAAGGTTTTTTAAAGAAAGCATCTATTTTAGAATTAAATTCATTTGCATACACTATTGGTGTGCTGTGTCCTGAATTTGGTAATATCCATAAGTAAGCATTCGGAATATTTTTATAGATCTCCATTGTATGTTCTGCTTTTATCACATCGTGATCACCCCCGATCACTAATGAAGGACAACTTATTTTTTGAAGATCGCTTAATGGTATATGCGGATTTTCAACCAATAGCTTTAAAAGTTTATAACCGTCTTTTTCCTTTTCATTTTTATCAGGCTTGGCTTTTAATCCGGTGTACATTGGTGTCACCATATCCCAAACTTCTTGTGGCACTGCTGTTGTATCAGGTCTAAGGTTTGCTCCTGTGATTGCCAGCTTTTTTACTTTTTCGGGATGACGGATCGCCATCAATAGTCCATTAATGCCACCATCACTCCAGCCAACTACATAAGCAGAATCAATTTTCATTGCATCAAGTAATGCTGCATAATCATCTGCCATCATTTCATAGCTCAGAGAATCTGCAGCATCAGCCGATCTACCCTGTGCACGACTATCCGCAATGATCACTTTATAGCTCTTTGCGAAATAAGGTATCTGTTTTGTAAAATTATTTATTGAGCCTCCATTGCCATGAATAAATAATAGAGGCTTTCCTTGTCCATATACTTCAACATACATTTTAAATCCGCGGATGTCATAATATTTTCCAACAGTTTTGTTTTTACCATAGATGTTTTTGGGATCACTCATCATCTTTTCGAAATCGGACTGGAGTTTTGCAAATTCATCTTGTGAAAACGATAGTAATGAAATGGTAGTAAATAAAATGAGCAGGAGCAGTAGTTTTTTCATGATAAACTTGTTTTTAAGACAGACAAGTTAAAAAAAAGAATGAGGTATTAGAAAAATACCTCATTCACAATTAACCTTATAGCTAAAACTAATCAGACTTGTTTAAAAAGTGTAACGAACTCCAATTCCACCATAGTGTTCGAAACCTACATAGTCTCCAAATTCAAATGACGGTTGCCAATCTATAGAAACATTGATAGGTGCACCTTTAAATTTATAATCAAGACCTAATACGCCATCAATACCAAAAAAAGTGCCATCAATATGGTTGTCATGATGATCATAGTAATCATAAAATCCAACATGTGCGCCGGGACCGATATACCATTTCAAACCTTGTGCATCTGCAAAATTTCCGTGTATTTCATACAAACCAGTAAGACGAAAACCATGATTCCAGAAATAACCAATGAATTCGCCAGCATTGTTTCCTTGAAAAAAATGTTTGAATGAGATACCGGCGCCATCCCAGAATTTTACTCCAAGAGCTGACCGGTAAGAAGAACTGTGAGTGCTTCTGCTTTGTGCATTTGATAAAAAAAATAAACAAATGGTTACAGATAATAAAAATACTTTTCTCATAAAAAAATTGATTTTTTAATTACTGTTACAACCCCATTTTCGTGCCAAATAGGAGTAAATCGCAATGAAAATCACTCCTTCCTGAAACTCAAAAGGAAATAAATTATTACAGAAAACGCTATGAATGCAGTAGCGCCAAAGGTGAACGAGGAACCGAATTGCGACCAGGTAAAACCGGCAATGATGCTTGCAAGTAAACTGCAAACACTTTGACAAGATGTATAAAATCCAACTGATGTTGCAGTGTTTGTATCATGCGCAATATTTGTGATCCATGCTTTGACAATGCCTTCTGTAGCGGCTGCATAAATTCCGTAAATAAAAAATAAAATAAAGATCACCGCAGTTGATGGATGAAAAGCAAACCCTCCATATACAATTGCAAACATGATTAACCCGATGATAAAAATATTTTTGATCCCGAATTTATCAGCCAGTTTTCCAAATGGAAATGAAGCAGCAGCGTAAACCAAATTATAAAAGATATAAGCGGCGATAGTTGTAGTATCGCTGCCGGTAACTTCTTTTGTGATCAATAATAAAAATACATCTGAACTATTGAACAATGCAAATAGTAATAATCCAACTACAAGTTTTTTATATTCTACAGACGCAACTTTCCAATATTTAAGAAATGAAAAAAAATTTCCTTTTTCTAAAGTTGAAACCGGTTCTTTTTTTTCTTTAAGTAAAAGGATCAGCAACACCGCAATGATGCCGGGAATGAATGCGAAATAAAAAAGCGACGAATATTTTTTTGGAAAGAAATAAAGAAACGCTAATGCGATGACCGGTCCAATTGCTGCACCAACTGTATCCATCGCCCTGTGAAAACCAAATACGCTGGCTTTTGTTTCTTTGGTTGACTGTTGCGAAAGCAAAGCATCTCTTGCGGCAGTTCGTAATCCTTTTCCAAAGCGATCAAGCGTTCTTGCAAAAAAGATCCACAAAGGATAAACAAACATTCCCATCATTGGTTTGCTGATCGCACTAAAAAAGTATCCCGCTTTTATAAATGGTAACCGAACTCCTTTTTCATCACTTAGTTTTCCGAAATATCCTTTGCTGATGCCGGAAGTAAATTCTGCAACGCCTTCTAATATGCCGATAAGTAAAACAGAAAAACCAATTTCTTTTAGATAAACGGGAACAACGGGATAGATCATTTCACTTGCTATATCTGCAAACAAACTGACAACCGAAAGAATGACGACAGTGCGATTGATGATTCGCATTGATTGAAGTTAATCAATTTGATTTCACACAACCCGGCAATAACAAACTATGAAGATTCTCTCTTAAAATTCATAACAAATCGCTGCTATCTGCGTTCTATAATTGCTGAGTAGACTTACAGGAAGTACAAGAGTGCCCTTCGCTTTGCTCTGGGTAAACTGTGCAACGAGTGGTTAATAGAATTCCTGGAGCCGACCCCACGAAAAATTTCTTTTAACTGCAAATTGCAAAATGCCTTAACCTTAAAAAAATATTGGCTGTCAAGGCTTTTCGCTTTGCTAATTGGACAAATTCACCCAACTTTGCACACATTAAATCCAATCCTCATAAATGGGACTCTTTAACTGGTTTACACAAGAAATTGCCATCGACCTGGGTACTGCCAATACCCTCATCATACATAACGACGAAGTTGTAGTTAATGAACCTTCGATTATTGCCTTAAACCGCAACAATCCTAAGGAAGTGCTTGCTGTGGGTAAAAGAGCTTTGATGATGCATGAGAAAACACATGAAAGCATCCGCACCGTTCGTCCGTTGAAAGATGGTGTGATAGCTGATTTTAACGCAGCGGAGTTAATGATCCGTGAGCTGATCAAATTGGTTTATACAAAGAAACCGATGTTTCCCCCAAGCTGGCGAATGATGATCTGCATCCCCTCTTCTATTACCGAAGTTGAGAAAAGAGCTGTTCGCGACAGCGCTGAACAAGCCGGCGCAAAAGAAGTTTATCTTATACATGAGCCGATGGCTGCTGCGCTGGGAATTGGCATTGACGTGGAAGAGCCAGTTGGTAATATGATCATTGATATCGGTGGTGGTACAACGGGTATCACAGTTATCGCACTTGCAGGTATTGTTTGTGACCAGAGCATTCGGATAGCGGGTGATGAATTTACTGCTGATATTATGGAAGCTTTGCGTCGCTATCACAGTTTACTGATCGGTGAAAGAACCGCTGAACAGATCAAAATACAGGTTGGGGCTGCGATGAAAGATCTTGAAACACCTCCAGACGATATTCCCGTAAATGGCCGTGACCTTGTAACAGGAATTCCAAAACAGATCATGGTCAGTTTCCAGGAAATAGCTGAAGCTTTGGATAAAAGCATTTTTAAAATTGAAGAAGCTATTCTTAAAGCTCTGGAGCAAACTCCACCTGAACTGGCGGCCGACATTTATCGCCGGGGACTTTACCTAACGGGTGGCGGCGCTTTGTTAAGAGGATTAGATAAAAGATTAAGCCAAAAGATCAAGTTACCTGTGCATATTGCCGATGACCCACTGAAAAGTGTGGTCCGTGGCACAGGCATTGCATTGAAACACTACGACAGGTATCCGTTTGTTATGAGATAAAAATGTGTCCTATCTAAACCTTCCGGGAGGGAAGGCTTAACATCATTTTAAATATGGATTTTCAATTTATAAACGACCTTCGAAGTCCTTTTCTTAGAAAAGGATTTAAGATAGGCTATGCGTAACGTATTCCTCTTTATTCGCCGGTATTTCACTTTTATCAGCTTTGTATTGCTGCAGGTGCTTGCACTTTCCATGCTGTTCCGGTATAATAAATATCACCGGGCTGTTTTTTTTGGAAAGGCAAATGAAATTACCGGTTACGTCAATTCCAAATACGACAATGTGGATGATTACTTTCATTTAAAAGAAGAGAACTTGCGTATTCATAGAATGAATGATTCTCTATTGAATCTATTACCCGGTAATTTTATAAAAATAGATACTGGCTCTCATGTTATAACAGATACGGTTAGTTTTGATACCGTTCATATGCTAAGAAAATATTTAGCTAAGGAAGCAAAGGTGATTAGCAACTCGATCAATAGTCAGAAAAATTATTTCCAGATCAACCGGGGATCAAAACAGGGGATTAAAGATAACATGGCTGTTATTAATTCGGATGGAAGTGTAGTGGGGCAAATTGTTGGAGTGAGTGAAAACTTTAGTCAAGCCATGAGCTTACTCCATGTACAAAGTACTGTCAGCGCCATGATGAAAAAAAGTAGGAATAATGGCAGAATAGAATGGGATGGTCAGAGTCCACTTTACTTAACATTAAGAAATATCCCTAAGAGTGACTCTGTACTAAGAGGTGATACTGTGCTTACCGGTATCAACTCATATAATTATCCTCCGGGTTGGATTATTGGTACTGTGGCAGATATAGTGGAAGATAAGAGTACCAATTTTTATGTATTGCGGATAAAGCCTTCTGCTAATTTTCAAAACCTGCAACAGGTTTTTGTGATAGAGAATTTGCAAAGAGAAGAACAAGTGACACTGGACAAAGCCACACAGAAAAAAGTAGATGAATTAAATAAAAGAAAGCAATGAATAGGGTGCTGAGAAATATAATTCGTTTCGTTTTCTTTATCCTGTTACAAGTTTATATACTTGATAATGTGCCCGCACTTCATAGATTTATTATTCCTGTAATTTATTTTCTTTTTATCCTTTGGCTTCCATTCTCCATCTCGAGATTCTGGTTATTAGTAATAGGCTTTCTTACGGGTTTGTCTTATGATTATTTTACAGTTACTCCCGGTTTACATGCGGCCGCCTGTGTATTGATCGCTTATTTCCGTCCTTTCATTGTCAACATCCTGATCCCAAAAGATACTTCTGAATTTAATTACAGCGAGCCTTCTGCAAAAGCAATGGGTTGGGCTCCTTACGCTGTATATGTATTTGCGCTTTCGCTCCTTCATCATGGTTACTTGTTATTGCTGGAATGGCTTGAAGTTGGCAATTTTCTTGATTTCCTGGTAAAAGTAGTTTCAACTACTGCCATCAGCATGTTGCTGATCTTTACTGCGGAAATTTTATTTCCAAGAAGGTTGAAATACCGAACTAATACTGCATAGTTGATCAGAATTTATAATAGAAAATTAAATAATCCTCTCTCCATTTTAAAAACAACTTCTTCGTTGTAATTTGCATCGTACTGCGTACAACTTACTCGTATATTTTTTATGCCTGTGTTTAACCAATCAAGAAGCCGTATCGTCAGACTTATATTTTCTGTTGCATTTTTTTTAATACTTGCACAGTTATTCAATCTACAGGTTGTTTCGGATAAATACAGGAAGCTGGCAATGGATAATGCTGTTTATCCGAAGATCGTTTATCCCGAACGTGGGATCATTTTCGATCGTAAAGGGAAAGCTATCTTGAATAATACTATCATGTACGACATGATGGTAACTCCAGCCGAGATTAAGGGTATTGATACTATGGATTTTTGCAGGATGATGAACATTGATACTGCAGAGTTTAATCGAAGAATACTTGACGCAAAATTTAAGAACACTGCAGTTCGCCCTTCCATTTTTGAAGACTTGCTTACTCCGGAAATGCAGGTAAGGTTTGAAGAGAACAGTTGGAAATTTCCAGGATTTGTTTTGGTACAAAGGCCCGTCAGAGTTTACCCTTTCAATGCAGCTGCACATTTACTTGGATATATTGCTGAAGTGACCCCAAAGCAAATAGAAGGTGCTGAAGGTTTTTATAGAATGGGTGACTATGTTGGTCAGACAGGTTTAGAATCAGTATATGAAAGAGTGCTAATGGGGCAGCGAGGCGTTCAATATTTAATTAAGGATAATAAGAACAGGTTGGTTGGTTCTTATGAAAAGGGTGAATTAGATACGGCTGCAATTGCCGGCCGCGGATTGAGAACTTATATCGATATAGAATTGCAACAACTGGCGGAAAAATTAATGACCAATAAAGTTGGCTCCGTCGTTGCGCTTGATCCAAAAACAGGTGGTATTCTCGCTATGACTTCAGGTCCAAATTTTAATCCGAATGAATTAACAGGTCCAGACAAAAGTAAAAACTATACAAAATTAGTGTTAGATGTGAGGGCTCCATTGTTGAATCGTGCGATCAAAGGACAATATCCTCCCGGCTCAACTTTTAAACCTATTGATGCATTGATCGCATTGGAAGAAGGTGTAATAACTCCAAGAAGTGGTATAGCATGCACCGGAGGTTATTATGCATGCAGTAAAAGAGTAGGTTGTTTGGAAACCTGGGCTGGACATGCTGCAAACTTACGTCTTGCAATCGCTCATTCATGTAATTCGTTTTTTTGCAATACTTATCGGCTGATAGTTGATAACCGAAAATATGGTGATGTAAAAGTTGGGTTTGAAAAATGGCATGATTATATGAATGCATTTGGATTAGGTACGCGGCTTGGGTTAGACCTGCCCAGTGAAGACAAAGCCAATATTCCTGATACATCTGTTTATAATAAAGAGTATCGCAATCAATGGAATTCATGTACCAACCTCACCTTAGGGATTGGCCAGGATAAGATGACTGCTACACCGCTTCAATTGGCAAATGCCATGTGCATCATTGCCAACAGGGGTTATTATTATATACCGCATTTTGTTCAAAAGATCGATGATGAAACTGAAGAAGACTCTGCGTTATTAAATAAATACCGTCGCAAACATAATGTGTTAACCCATATCCCGGATGATGCATATGATGCTGTACAAAACGGTATGCAGGATGTGGTAGAAGAGGGTACTGCTCGCATAGCAAAAATTCCCGGTATAAATATTTGTGCAAAAACGGGAACTGCTCAAAACTTTACAATTCTTGATGGCAAAAGACTTGAACTACCTAATAACTCTATGTTTGTTTGTTTTGCCCCAAAAGAAAATCCAAGAATTGCAATAGCAGTTACAGTTGAAAATGCAGGCTTTGGTGCCACGTGGGCAGGACCTATTGCCCGAATTTTAATGGAGAAATATTTGAACGATACTTTACAGACAAAAAGCAAAGAAGATCTTGAAAGGATCTCAACTGCTAACCTGATGCCTAAATATTATGTAAGAAAACAGAAAGTGTCAGATTCCTTAAGAGCATATGAATGGTTTAAGATCACAAAAGACAGCTCTTATATAAAAAAATATGTTCTTGAAAGATATTCAATACCATCTTCTAAAAATGGTAAAACTCCCAAAAAGCAAAATAAAAAAGAAGAAATCGTTATGTGGAATGAAAAAAGAACTTACCACCAAAAACAGTTCGCCCGAACATGAGCCAGCGTAATCCCGACATATCAAAAGGAGTTGACTGGAGTCTGGTATGGCTGTGGTTTCTGTTATCAGCAATTGGTATCATGGCGATATTTGGGGTGACCTATCACGATGGCGACAATGTTATTCAAACATTTCTGCGATTCAAAACGGATTACAGCCGGCAATTTTATTTTTTTATTGTGTCGATAGTTATCGGCATGTTCATTCTTCTTACTGACAGTAAATTTTTTCCTGCTACCGCTAACTTGTGGTATGCTGCAGGAATATTTTTGATCCTTCTCGTTTTCCCATTAGGGGCAAAAGTGAAAGGAACGGAATCTATCATTAAAGTTGGCGGCAGCTTTCAATTTCAACCTGCTGAGTTTTGTAAAATTTGTGTGTGTCTTGCGTTGGCAAAATATCTTTCAAGACCTGAAACGGATTTCAGGCGTACGCAATCGCAGCTTATAGCGGCAGGTATTGCATTATTACCCGCCGTCTTCAGTATTATGCAAAGTGAAACAGGCCTGGCGCTGGTTTATCTTTCATTTTTTATTGTAATGTATCGGGAAGGATTGCCATCTGCCGTTCTAATAATTGGATTTTCGGTGGGAACACTGGTTGTAGCAACATTACTTGTTGAAAAAAACTTACTTGCAATCATTCTCCTTGCAATAACAGGTTTTATTATTTTTATTATGCGACGCCAGGTAAAAAGAAACAGGGCTCTTCTTGTAAATATTATTCTTATTGGGTTATTGTGTATAGGTATTCAGCGTTTTGGAGTTCCGTTTGCATTTAAGCATGTTTTGAAAGAACACCAGGTCGAAAGAATTTTCAGCACCATTGGTAGGGACATTCCGAATGAGTATAAAAAGGAACACAGAAGTGACGAAGCAAAAGCTCCGGGTAAAAAGGATGTGGATTACAATGTGAAGCAATCAAAGATCGCTATTGGCAGTGGAGGATTTTCTGGTAAAGGATTGCTTAAGGGCACACAAACACGTTTTGATTTCGTGCCCGAACAAAGAACCGACTTTATCTTCTGTACAATTGGAGAAGGGTTCGGATTTATAGGCAGTTTGGTTTTATTAGGTCTTTACCTTGTTTTATTATTTCGAATTGTAACAGTGGCAGAGCGACAACGAAGTGTATTCAGCAGGTGTTATGCTTATGGAGTGGGAGCCGTTTTCTTTTTTCATATTGCCATCAATCTTGCAATGACGGTTGGCTTGGCGCCTGTTATTGGTATTCCTCTTCCTTTCGTTAGCTATGGCGGTACCTCTTTACTTACAAATACAATTCTTTTATTTATTCTTATAAGATTGGATGCCGACCGGCAAATGGTTTTGCGTTAACCCCCAGTCCCTAAAGGGGAGTTATTAACTAAATTTGAGATCTTATTTATCTATACTGATCAAAATTGCAAAATGACTGAAACTTCAAATTCCCCCTTTAGCGGGTTAGAGGGTAGGAAAATCATTCCCTTAAGTGAAGGCACATTTACGATCGATAAAACAAAACTATTTGTTCCGTTTGATGAAGATGTTCATGATCTGCAACAAAGACCTGTGGGAAGTCTATTGGTGGAAATTCAACCATTCGTTATCATCACTTCAAAAGATATTCTATTACTTGATACTGGACTTGGTTTTATCCGTAAAGACTCCTTCGGAGAAAAAGAGGGAAAACTTCAAATTTATCGAAACCTTGCTGAGGCGGGTATCAATCCCTCAGATATTACAAAAGTTTTATTAACGCATTTGCATAAAGATCATGCAGGCGGAGTATCCCTTGGAATAAGCCATGATGAATTAAGCTTTCCACATGCTAAATATTATTTACAGGAAAGAGAACTGAATTTTGCTTTTGAAAAAGGGTTTCCTTCATTTATTACTGAGGAATTAAAAGCATTAAAAAACTCTAAACAAGTCGTTTTATTAAAAGAAGATGAAGGAACCATTGATGAGTACATACATTATAAGGTAACCGGGGCTCATTCGCCTTATCACCAGGTTTTTTGGATAAAAGAAAAAAATGATAAAACAATTTTTTTTGGTGGTGATGATGCTCCTCAACTTCAGCAAATGAAACATCGCTTTGTTGCGAAATATGATCATGATGGAAAAAAGGCAATGGAATTACGAAGAAATTGGTGGGAACAAGGACAACAGGAAAACTGGACGTTCTTATTCTATCACGATGTAAAAAACCCGGTTATTCAATTTTAGATTGCAGATTTCGGACTTTAGATTTATTTTGAAGAACCCGACGTTTTATAAATCTGAAATCTACAATCCGAAATCTGCAATAAACAAAAAGGCCGTTCCGAAAAACGGAAAGGCCGTTGCTAACCTATGAAAAACACCGAGATTAAATCTATTGTATCAAGCTCCGAAAACCCTTTGCAGGTCTGTCAGTCCTACGGGCCTTTATCTG
>VBAS01000023.1:14831-15400 GCA_005882975.1 Bacteroidota bacterium
AGCGAAGTCGCAATTCAACAATTCTTTGCTGGCGAACAAGACCATCATTTCTGTTTTCTTGTAAGGTTTGTTTCCATTCTCTAAAGTAGCGGATAAAAACGGGTGTAAATCTTTCGGCCTCATTATGGGTAAGATCAAGTCTTTTCTGGATAAACTCTGTCATTTTATCCCGGATCTTATCATGTTCATCGTTCTGGGCTATTGAAGAAAAGCCAGTTAATAATGCAAGGGTTAATATGAAAAAAACTTTTTTCATTATTCATTCATTGATCCGTCTGTGTCATTATTTGATCCCAAGGCGACAGCATCGTTTAAAAATGCCTCGATCTCTTTTTCAGGAACATCTTTCATTAATTCTTTTATTTCTGCATGTTTTACATCATCTTTTTCAGATGACACATTGATCGACTCGTCCTCAGCTAATTTTACGAACTCATCTATTTTGTCTTTACTTACTTTTTTATCTACGTTCTTTTCGATCCATGCTTGTGGATTTTTGTTTGGATCAACCTGTTTAGATCGGAAGATGGCCAACCCGCTAATTGCAATTACTCCAATTACAACTGCTG
>VBAS01000023.1:15419-24680 GCA_005882975.1 Bacteroidota bacterium
GATACCATTTGCGTTTTGTTATTGAAATTACTTTTGATTCTTTCTTCTCTCCAAAGGAGTCCTTACGTATAACTTTCGTTTCAAGCCCTTCAAAATATCCTCCAGGTATAGCGTAAGGATTTTTATTTTTTAAACTACTAAGTAATGGCGATAAAGCTTCGATCTCTTCTCTACTTGTTTGTCCGATGGACTCCTTTTGGAGACGATCTCCATACTTCTTTATTTTTTCCAATATATCCTCATTAAGACTTTCAAAGAACCCGGCAGGAACTGAGTAAGGTATATCTTTAGAAAGATTGCTAAGGAAAGGAGATAGATATGACAACTCCTCTTTAGGATCATTTGCTTCCAAAGCTTTTATGCGATTCAAAATTTGATCAGCCAAATCTTCAAAATAACCGGCAGGCACTGCATAGATATTTTGAGGAATATGAGTAGTTAATACACTTCCCAAATCTGTTAATTCTTTCAATATGGTATTCCTGTCTGTCATTTTACCGGAATTAAGACGGCTTTCGGGCTTGTAAGTTTAATGATTCTTAATGTATTCCTCTATTTTTTTAACGGCATGGTGATAGCTGGCTTTTAACGCTCCCTCGCTGGTTTCCAGCACTCTACTCATTTCCTCGTACGGCATTTCATCGTAATATCTTAGTTGAAATACAATTCGTTGTTTTTCAGGAAGCTTCTGTATACCTAATTGAAGTTTCCACTCCAGTTTATTTCCATCAAAATTTTGATCGGCTTTTATCTTGTTTTCCAATCCGCTTTCTACATCGCTTAATGACACAGCAGCTCTTTTCTTTTGTTGTTCCAAAAAAGTTAAACATTCATTGGTGGCCACCCGGTAAAGCCAGGTATAAAGCTGGCTGTCTTCACGGAAATTCTCCAATCCATTCCAGGTCCTGATCATTACATTTTGCAATACATCATTTGCATCATCATGGTCAACAACCATTCGGCGTAAGTGCCAATATAATTTTTCCTGGTATTTTTTAATGATGGACGTAAACGCCTTTTCCTTTGTAACCGGGTTACGGAATTCTACGAGCAATTCACTATCGCTTAAGGTTGTCAGGGCCATTGGTTCGGTCTTTAATCAGGTTAGAATATTGGAATACGAATGCGTTTAACCTGTTCAATAGTATAAAAATATAATTTTTTATTTGTTATACCAGCTTTGAAACTCCGATTGATCTTTTGTTGCGACGCTCCGTTCAGGTTTAGTAATTCTATTAAACAAAAAAACCGTCGCCTTCGAAGCAACGGTTAAGCATAGGAATATTTTTTGAAATTATTTTTTTGCCATTACCTTTTCTGCAGCGGCAACAACATCTGGAACATCCAATCCATATTTCTTCAATAATTGTGCAGGCGTTCCGCTTTCACCAAATGTATCTTTTGTTCCAACATATTCTATTGGTATAGGAAAGTTCTTTGCAGCGCATTGGGCAATTGCATCACCTAATCCCCCAATGATATTATGTTCTTCAGCCGTTACTGCACATTTTGTTTTACGAATCGAATTGATAACTGCAGCTTCATCCAATGGTTTTATTGTGTGAATATTTATTACTTCAACGCTGATCCCTTTTTCTTGTAAAATAACACCGGCTTGTATAGCATTCCATACAAGATGACCACAAGCAAAGATCGAAACATCAGTTCCTTCTGAAAATATTTGTGCTTTACCAATTTTAAAATCTTCTTGCTTCGTGAATATGGGCCATACGGGTCTTCCAAATCGTAAATAAACGGGCCCTGTATAATCTGCGATCGCCAATGTTGCGGCTTTTGTTTGATTATAATCACAAGGAACGATAACCGTCATGCCCGGTAACATTTTCATCAAACCAATATCTTCAAGTATCTGGTGTGTTGCTCCATCTTCTCCCAATGTAACGCCTGCATGTGAAGCACATATTTTTACATTCTTACCAGAATATGCAACTGACTGGCGAATTTGATCATATACACGACCAGTCGAAAAATTTGCGAATGTAGTTGTAAAAGGAATTTTTCCACCAATGGTTAAACCTGCTGCAATACCCATCATGTTTGCTTCAGCAATACCACATTGAAAAAATCTGTCAGGAAATTCTTTTATGAATTGATTCAATTTTAATGAACCGGCAAGGTCAGCAGTAAGCGCAACGATATTTGAGTTTTTTCTTGCAGCTTCAACAATACCATCACCAAAGCCACTGCGTGTATCTTTATTTCCGGTTGATTGAATTTCTTTTAGCATGTTTGATTTTTGTTCCAATACTTCCATAATTAATGAAATAAGTTGACGCAAAAGTAAGAGTAAAGAGCAAATTGACAATAGACAAAGGGCAATATGCAAACTTAGGCCGGTAACGCTAATATTTATCGGGATTGTTGATCATATGATTTAGCAATCTTCCAATTTCTTCATTACGTTCTATTAAAACTTTATGTTTGTTCATCAAGATAAAAACAGTCTTTAGAAAAGTCCAACCAAACTCCTGTTTCTGAGTTTTCAGCATCACTATCAGTTACTTTAAGCACAAAATGGGCAGGGTATTTTTTCTTTCTGTATGCTTCTGCAATATTTGTACATACACTTCTTGATGCTCTTCTGATCTGATCTGTTAACGAATATTTTTCTTCGGAAGGAAAGCTTTTGCTGGTTCTAAAGATTTCCATTGCTTGCTCATAAGCAAGTTTATAAACTTTGGTTTCTTTGAAATTTTTAGCAGCCATTTTATCAATTTTAATACTGCTAACCTTTGCCTATTGCCTTTTGTCTATTGTATATTATTATCAATTCAATTCACCCGGTTTACCAGCAAATACGGTCTCATCAGCCTTAAGCCGTTGTTCCCATTTCCAGGCCGTTGCTACCATATCATCAAGACTATATTTTAGTTCCCAGCCTAGTGCATTTTTTGCAAGATCATTACTTGCATAAATTGATATTACATCGCCGGGTCTTCTTGGCCCGATCGTATAATTAAGTTTTATATTATTTACTCTTTCAAAAGCCTTGATCGCTTCTAACACCGTTACACCATTACCTGAGCCCAGGTTAAACACTTCGCATTGAGATTTATTTTTTCCTTCGGCTACATAATCCAACGCCAATGTATGCGCATGAGCGATATCACATACATGAATAAAATCTCTTACACAACTTCCGTCACGGGTTGGATAATCATCACCATAAACGATCATTCCGGGTAATTTTCCAATCGCTGTTTGTGTAATGGCGGGAAAAAGATTCTGTGGTTTACCAACTGGCATTTCACCAATAATTGCAGAAGGATGTGCGCCAACCGGGTTGAAGTATCTTAAAAGAATGCATTTAGTTACAGCACTTTTGGCAAATTCATTTACTATTTGCTCTCCCATTTGTTTAGTGTAACCATAGGGTGACTCCGCTGGTTTAGGTAATGTGGCCTCAGTAACCGGACTTGTATCAGGCATTCCGTAAACAGTGCAGGATGATGAAAAAACAAACCATGGAATTTTAAAATCCTGTACACATTTTAAAAGATTGATCAGTGAGTATAAGTTGTTTTCAAAATACATTAGTGGATGCTCCACCGATTCACCCACCGCCTTATAAGCAGCAAAGTGAATAACACCTCTTATATCAGTATTTTCCTGGAAGATGGCAAAGGTGTCATCAAAATTGCAAAGATCAACTTTATAGTTTTTTATTTTCTGTCCCGTTATCCTTTCCACTCTTTCGAGCATGCTGGCATGTGATCTTGAATTGTTGTCAACTGAAATAACATCATAACCATTTTCAATAAGATCGACCAATGTATGAGAGCCAATATATCCGCAACCGCCTGTAACAAGAATTTTCACCATGACTAATCAGAGTTTATCATGCAAAAATCGGAAAAAGAGAAGAGATAAGCTTAGAAAAAAAGTTTAACGATGGAATAAACACCGGCTGCGAGTAATCCACTTACTGGTATTGTTAATATCCATGCCCAGAGAAGATTCACTGTTACGCCCCAACGAACAGCGGATAATCGTTTAGTAGCACCAACCCCCATGATGGCACCGGTAATTGTATGTGTAGTGCTAACAGGAATTTTTAATGCTTCAGTGACAAATAAAGTTATTGCACCTGCAGTTTCAGCCGCTACACCTTCGAATGGAGTCACCTTTGTAATTTTTGTTCCCATTGTTTTTACAATTTTCCATCCACCACTCATGGTTCCGATTCCAATGGCTGCATAACATGCCATGGGAACCCAAAAAGGCATGTGCTTAAAATCAGGGATTGTTCCACCTGCAATTAATGCCGCAGTTATGATCCCCATTACTTTCTGCGCATCATTTCCTCCATGACCAATACTAAAAGCGGCTGATGAAACAAGTTGCAACCTTCTAAACCATTGATTGGATCTGTTTGCATTTAATGTATTCAGGAAGAAGGTAAAGACTGCCATGATAACTAAAATAAATGCTAATAATATCCACTTGAAGTTCTTTGAATAGAAGATCACCTTCATTGCATAGGATTCATAATGCGTGGTTAATTTGGCGGCATCAAACTCCAGGTTTTTATATAGAAAAAGACCTACCAATAGTAAAATGAAAATTGAAATTAGTTTGGGAACATGCCCTTTTCTAAATGAATTTAAAAACCATAATGAGATTATTAACGCCATTATCATTCCTATAACAGGCGCAAGAAAAATAAAACTTGCTGTTTTTAAAATTATGGCGCTATTAATTGTCCCAAATCCACCGTGAGCAATCGCTGCTCCTGCAAAACCACCGATCAATGTGTGTGATGATGAAGATGGAATACCAAACCACCATGTAAGTAAATTCCAAGCAATAGCAGCTATCAGGCCTGAAAAAATAACCACCATCATATTGGATTGTGTGATCATCTCGCTGTGCACTGTTTTGGCAACAGTATCGGCTACACCGTGATCTTTAAAAATAAAAAAGGCAACAGAGTTAAACAAAGCAGCCCACAACACTGCCTGGAATGGTGTAAGAACTTTTGTTGATACTATAGTTGCAATGGAATTGGCAGCATCGTGAAAACCATTAATAAAATCGAAGATCAAAGCGAGAGCAATAATAACAATCAGAAAGGTGGTCATAAATTTAATTTGCAAATAGGCAAATCATGCAAATGTGCTAAGGTCTTTTTGCAAATTAGCGCACTGGCAAAATTGGCACATTGATTAAGCGTATTTAATAATGATTGATTCAATCACATTTGCGGCATCTTCACATTTATCGGTTGCTATTTCCATCACCGTATAAATTTCTCTTTTCTTGATCACCTCTTTTGCATCGGGTTCTGTTTCGAATAATCTTTCAATACTCATGTCAAATACATCGTCTGCCTGGTTCTCAAGACTATTGATCTTGACAAGCGATTCTGTCATTTGGCGCAGATTTTTCATGTCCCTGAGAGATGTAACTGCATTCTTAACCAGAGTAGCACTCTGATCGATGATCTCTGCCAATTTTTGTATACCCAGATCATTAGGGTTGACCTTATAAAAATTGATCTTTTTGGCAGCTGCATAAATTGTATCAGCAATATCATCAAGCGAAGTGGCGAGGTAATGAATATCCTCACGGTCAAACGGGGTAATAAAATTTCTTCCTAACTCGGTAAAAATATTATGCGTTAGTTCATCATTGGCGTGTTCAAGATCTTCTATCTGGTTAATGATCGCAGTCCTTTTGTCAAAGTCCGGCTCTGATACTAAGGCCCTGAGTTTGTTTCCCATTAAGGCCGAATGAGTGGCAACTTTTTCAAAAAGATCATAGAACACTTTGTTCTTAGGAACAAATAGTTGCATTATTGAATTTAACCCTGCCATTGTTTTTCTTTTTAATTGATGGCGAAGATACCCGTTGGGCCAAAGGGTAAAAATCTCTTGGGCAGAATTAATATAAACTTAATATAGAGGTAACGATTTATTAAAGACCCGATAACAAGAAATTACTAACCGTATTATTTAACTTGCGGCACTTTATAGCCCCATATTAAAAAATTATTACTTCATGATTAAGATAAGGTTAAGAGTCCAGTTCTTGGTTTTAGCCGTAATTCTATTTTGTTCTTCGGCTCAGGCTCAGCGCTACCTTTCAGATATAGATTCTTCATTTTTAAAAGATACTGTTCGACCTCTTATTAAAAGATTTGAAAATATAAATATATCTGGCTACATGCAACCACAGTTCCAGGTAGCAGAAGCAGATGGAGCTCCTTCTTTCGCCGGTGGAAATTTTTCTCAATATTCAAGCAGTCGCTTCATGCTTCGAAGGGCAAGAATTAAGATCGATTATTTGTTAAGAACGGAACAACGAATGCCCAAAGTTTTATTCACCTTTCAAATTGATGCCACAGAGAGAGGCGTAATTGTAAGAGATATGTTTATAAGACTTTTTGAAACAAAAAGAAACACTCTTGCGATGACCGCAGGTTTTTTTGCAAGGCCTTATGGATTTGAGGTAAATCTTGGTTCGTCTTATCGTGAAACTCCCGAACGTGGAAGAATGTCACAAACATTGATGCCAGGTGAAAGAGATCTTGGCGTTATGTTTTCATTTGAACCTCAAAAAAAAGATCATAAACTGTATCATGTCAAATTGGATGGAGGATTTTTTAATGGCCAGGGACAATCAGGCACAACCGATTTTGATAGTCATAAAGATTTTATCAGCCGGCTTACATTAAAGCCTTACACATTCAAAAAAATGGAACTCGGAGCTGGTCTTTCCTTTTTAAGAGGTGGCTGGAAAAATGGAACTAAATATGTTTATGAAACAAAAACAACCCCTGGTGGTGATAAAATTTTTATAGTTGATTCTTCAGAATCCAATCTTGGTACATCTGCTCCCCGTCATTATTATGGTGGTGATATACAGTATAAAATTCATCATAGCTGGGGTGAAACTGAATGGAGAGCCGAATATTGGTTCGGCACTCAACCAGGCAGTGCAATAAGTACCACTAATCCTGGCACACTACCAGGTGTTGCTGGATTACCTGCTCCTACTTATGTACGGCATTTCAACGGGGCTTTTTTTTATTTTCTTCAAAATATTATTAATGCCAAACATCAGCTGGTATTAAAATACGACTGGTACGATCCAAACACTAAAGTAAGTAAGAC
Organism: Bacteroidota bacterium; assembly: GCA_005882975.1. Taxonomy (GTDB): domain Bacteria; phylum Bacteroidota; class Bacteroidia; order Chitinophagales; family Chitinophagaceae; genus VBAS01. Next base: position 22,556 of record VBAS01000023.1, read on the forward strand.
TGATATTGGAAAACCTGGAACGAATCTTACAGCCGCTGATATTAAATTTTCAACAGCAGGCGTTGGTTATGTTTATTATTTTAATCCGCAAACCAAGATCACGTTTTACTATGATATTGTAGAAAATGAAAAAACACAATTAGCAGGATTTACTGATGATATTAAGGATAATGTTTTCACTTGTCGCCTGCAATTCAGGTTCTAAGGCCACTTAACATTAAGTTAATACTGTGGTCACAATTCCATAACCGGCCATTAACACGGGCATAATCTGGCGGTCTTTCTTTTGCTGGGTAATTAAACACAAATGAAAAGACTGCTATTTACACTTTTGGCTCTGCTGGGATTGGTTTTTGTAAGTTTTTCTCAAAATGCAAAACTTACTGGTAAGATCCTGAATAATAAAAATGAACCTGTAGTTAATGCTACTATAAAAGTTGATGGAACTAATACAGGTACGTCGTCTGGGGTTGATGGTAGTTTTATTCTCACTCTTGCAGTAGGTAAGAAATATACACTTGTTATATCGTCTGTTAACTATGAAACCAAGATAATTGAAGATGTTGAAGTAACTGCCAGCCAGGTTAATGAATTGCAAGTCTTGTTGAATGAATCTACTAAAAATACTTTGGAGGGAGTTGTCGTTAAAACAACATCTTCGGCGAAGAAAGAAACAGCTGCATCACTTATTTCTTTTCAAAAAAATACAAACACAGTTGCTTCGGTTATTTCCGCAGAAAGCATTCGTCGTTCACCGGATAAAAACACAGGCGAAGTTTTAAAAAGATTACCGGGTACTTCTATCCAGGAAGGAAAATACCTTGTTGTAAGAGGATTGGCTGACAGGTATAACCTGGCAATGTTGAACGGTGTGCCCCTGACAAGTACAGAACCAGACAGAAAAACATTTTCATTTGATATATTCCCTTCTACCATCATTGACAATATTATCATTAATAAGGCATTTGTTCCGGAATATCCGGCAGAATGGGCAGGGGGACTGGTGCAAATAAATACCAAGGATATAGCAACAAAAGGTTTTTGGAATGTGCAGATCGGTACTGGCTTCAACACCCAAACGATCGGACACGATTTTTATACTTACAAAGGCGGAAGTCTTGATTGGTTGGGAATTGATGATGGAACAAGAGCGATCCCGGACGGTGTTCCTTTAAAAGGAGCGTTTAGTCAGTTGGATCGGGCCGGCAAAACTGCATATGGAAAAACATTTGAAAACGTATGGTCGACAGATAAGACGTCATCAGGTCTTTTATTGCTCAATAAGAAATTTGAGATGAGCGGTGGATTTAATAGTTCGCTCGGATCAGGATCAACATTGGGAGCCACATTTGCCGTTACCTACAACCAGACCAACAAAAGAACCAGTATTAATAATATAAAACCTGTTGGCTCTAACTCGGTTTATTCTGATGAAAAATACAGCCAGGATGTTCTTGCCGGTGCTTTGGCGAATATTACATTAAAGTTGGGAACCGATAGTAAGATCTCGTGGAAGAATGTTATTAATGTTAATGCCACCGATTATGCAACAGAGCGGACTGGTCAGGATGACGCAGGTTTCAATGTTAGAGCTAATGAACTTGCTCTGAAATCAAACACTTTTTTTACCACGCAGCTTTCCGGTGATCATAATATTAAATCGGCTAATTTAAAATTACATTGGTACGGAAGTTTTAATATTTTAGATCAGTACATCCCTGATCAAAGAAGGTTACAATATAATCAAGACCCTACCAACCTCAATAATCCTTACACATTATTAATTGGCGCATCGGGAAATTCTCAAAATACGGGAAGCCGTTATTATGGATGGCTGAGTGATTATATATATACAGCAGGTGGTGACCTTTCTTATAAATGGAAAATGTTTGATCGCAATCAAACAGTAAAGGGTGGTTATTTATTACAGATAAAAGATAGGTTATTCGACTCAAGACCATTTGCTAATTACCTGCCTTCTGATAATCCAACCTTACGTCAATTACATCCTGACCAGGTATTCAATCCTGAGAATTTTGGAAACGGTAGTGATAATAAGTTTGCATTTAATGACCTCTCTGGTGCTCAATACCGTTATCTCGCCAATACAATTTTGAATGCTGTA
>VBAS01000023.1:24709-29204 GCA_005882975.1 Bacteroidota bacterium
AGCTACCTGAGGTTTAAGAGTTGAAGATTATGACCAACTGATCGGTAGCACCAAATCGAGTGATATAAGATATTCCAATACTGTTGTGAGAGACTTTCTGCCCGGGGTAAATCTTACGTATAAAGTAAACCCCAAAACGAACTTACGTCTCTCTGGTTCACAAACTTTGATCCGCCCGGAATTCAGAGAGCTGAGCAGTTTTGCATTTTTTGATTTTGATATGTTTGCCAGCATCACCGGCGATAAAACCCTTCAGCGTACTAAGGTTACCAATGCCGATCTCCGATATGAAGTTTACCCTAAGCCGGGAGAGATATTTACATTGGGAGTATTCTATAAACATTTTGATAAGCCAATTGAACTTTTCTTCAACCAGACAGGCGCCGGCGGTTCCAGCACATTTAATTATATAAATGCAGATAACGCTACAGGGTACGGTGTAGAATTTGAAATGAGGAAAAGACTTGATTTCATTGACGGGATGAAGAATTTTCTTTTCCAGACAAATCTTTCATATATATACAATAGGGTAACGAGAGAGAATGCTCATCTTGACAGGCCGATGCAAGGACAAAGCCCATACGTGTTAAATGCAGCTTTGCAGTACGATCTTGAAAAGATCGGCTTATTCACTACACTGATGTATAACCAGGTTGGTGACAGAATTTTCTATGTAGGCGGTAATGATGTACCCCCGGTTTTTGAACATACTCGTCCATTACTAGATTTCCAGATCTCCAAAAAAATAATTTCTAACAGGGGAGAGCTAAAGCTTGACGTTGCTGATATTTTCAATAAAGCATCAGACTATTATTATGACAATAATAAAAACAATAATTATGACAAGGATACTGATGTCCTGACGATCAAGAAAAAGTATGGAACAAATGTTTCACTAACGTTTTCTTATAATATAAAATAACAAAAGACAAACAGATAAATCATGAAAAAAGTATTTATGTACGCCGCTTTTGCGGCCTTGCTTACAACAGGTTGCCGTAAAATAGAGATCGATGATGTTAGCAGTAGCGGAGGTACTACACCCCCTCCAACAACAACTGAAAATACTATCCTGGAAGGAAGGATCACGGCAAACCGTACACTGAATGCACAGTACACATACAAACTGCGTGGTCTCGTATATGTTACTAGCGGAGCAATTCTTACAATTGAACCGGGAACAAAAATTGTTGGAGAAAATGGAAAGACCGGCGGACTTATCATTACTCGTGGTTGCAAGATCATTGCAGATGGAACAGCCGCTAAGCCGATCGTGTTCACATCTGAAGCAACTACTCCACAACGTGGTGACTGGGCCGGATTGGTAATTTTGGGACAGGCACCAGCCAATTCTTCATTTAATGGTGTGCAAGGAGTTGGCGCTATTGAAGGAGGGATTAATAACAGTGATGGTTTAGGACTTTATGGTACACCTTCCACTCAACAACCAATTCCTTATGATAACAGTGGTATTTTGCGTTATGTTCGTATTGAGTATGCAGGCTATGCATTTCTTCCGGATAATGAGATCAACGGTTTAACATTTGGCGGTGTTGGTTCGGGTACTATTGTTGACAATGTACAGGTTTCATATGCAAATGATGATTCATTTGAATGGTTTGGCGGAACAGTTAATTGTACGCACCTGATCAGTTTTAGAACGCTGGATGATGATTTTGATACAGATAATGGTTTTTCAGGGAAAGTACAGTTTGGTATTTCACTCAGAGATTCATCAGTTGCGGATATTTCAAAAAGCGAAGCGTTTGAAAGCGATAACGATGCAAACGGAAGTTCTTTAACACCACAGACAGCCGCTGTATTTTCAAATATGACAGTGATGGGGCCTAAAGCAACACTTACCAACACAGGAAACAGTTTATTTGTTTGGGGAGCGCAGATAAGAAGAAACTCCTCTATGTCCTTGTTCAATTCAATCATTATGGGTTATCCTAATGGATTATTTATTGATGCAACAAAAGGTACACCTACTGACAATAATATTCCAGGTTCATTGTTTGTTCAGAATACGATCATTGCAGGATGTCCAAACCCTGTGATATTTGACAGGGGAACGAATGCCACACCTCCTGCTCATGGAAATACAGGAGCAGACATACTAACCTGGTTCAATACTCCTGCTTATGCTAACTCCATCCTGGCAAATTGTTCTGATGCAATGTTGACCGCACCATTTAATTATACTGCGCCTGATTTCAACCCGGCTAGTGGATCTCCTGCTGCAACCGGAGCCAGTTTTACAAATGGCAAGCTGACCGGATTTCAACAAGTTGCTTATAAAGGTGCTTGTGCTGTCGGTGACACATGGTGGAAAACATGGACCAAATATTAAAGTATATTAAAAAAAAGAGATATTCAAAGACCGTCTCGCCTCAGGCAAGACGGTCTTTCTTTAAACATTCGTTTATAATTTTTAGCCTTATATGAAATACCTGGTTTTTTTCTTTTCGATTTTAATTTTATTGTCGTGCAGTTCATCAAAAAAAAATTCTTCGCCTAAAGATGACTTTGACAAATTGGAAAACATATTTTCCTCCGACAACTGGAAAGTAACTGGCGATGGTAACGACTCTTCATATTGGTATTTCAGCAGGCTGGGTGACCTGGCTTTCACAGTATATCATTTTAAAATAAGGCAAGGTGATTCATCTATTAACGAAGTAAGCCATATAAATTATGCTAGAGATGCAATTAAATGGATTCGTTCCAGTGAAACCCTTAAACTTGTTTCAGCAGACTCAGTATCTGCGATATGGAATGATCTGAATGATGCTAAAGCAACATACACATTTAAAAAAGTTTCTGACAGCAATATTTCTGTTGAGCTGCCACACGGCAAAAAATTACTATTAACGAAAAAATTATCATTGGCAATATTTCTTGCCCGAAGCAGGTATGATTATATTCATAATACTCATACTGTTGATAGCCCCTTGGTTCCACACAGGGGAAAACCTTTGAGCAATTAGTCTTTTGATTTATGGAAATTTCCTGCCATAGCATTTGGCGGGGCGTATTCGAAAGCTACTTCATAAGGCTGACTCTTAAGCGAAGCAACCTGTTTGCCAACGGGAAGATCTCTTCTTTGCGGAGTAGGATCACAAATGGAATATTTTTTCCCATTATATACTATTGTTTGTCCAACAGTTTTTTCAAACTCTATAGCTATAGAAACATGTTTGGGATAAACCAATACGATCATAGGCAGATTATAAATTTCTTTTACAAGGTAAAAGAATAAGGCAGCCCTATCTTCACAATCGCTATAATCATATAGAAGTGTTTCTTCAGGAGAAAAGCGTTTTTCATGACCAAAGGCATCGGTGTCTCTTTCGTATAAGAAAGCATACCGGGTAAAATGCATCAGGTAATCAATACCGTTTTTGGTATTCATTCGGCCAACTATATCTTTCAATGCAGGTATTAGTGAATTATAAGTTTGTTTGCTTAACGGGATATTAAAATGATTGCTATAATCTGCGACGGGGTAATTGGTAAACAATTTTTTTACTTCAGGGTTGACTTTGATATGGAAATGATATTCCTCCTGGGAGTAATTGAATGTAATATCCTTTTCCACGTACTCCTTTGAATTGAATTCGGGCAGATTGGTGACTTTATAGGTAAAAGCCTTATTCGCATTTTCAACAGGCAGATCTATTGTAGAGAAATGCTCTTTTTCAAAATCAATATCATTTCCATAGTCATGGTAATTCAGGCAAATGAATTGTTTGTTGTCGATAATGCAGAACGGAATGTTGTATATCGTTTCATCACTCTGAATGTAGAACAGGATCTTGTTATCTGAGATCCTGAGGATGGCATTATAACCTGCTTTGGTAAGAAGGAACCATTTATATAGGGTATAACAATTATAGTTTTGTGCCTTTGGACAGATCTGTTGCGCTGTTCGTCTGACAAGCTGGTAAAACAACCAATCATCCAACTTTTGTTCCTCTTTAAATTTGGTAATTGTATTTATCATTCCCTGGTAATCAGTCAAGTTCACTTTGGTATAAAAATCCTGGATATTCTTTTCTGAGAGAGGAGATTGTAATTGATAATAAGGTGATTGATCGTAATTAATTGTAATCGTATCACCGAGGAATTCAACGTTAAAAGGAGACTTTGTTTGTGAATTTCCTGAAAGAGTCAGTAAAAAAATACTGCATAATAGGAATATGTATTTCCCTGGCCTCATTATCTTATAACAATAAAGTTACAAAGACTTAACATAATGGTAATATTAAATTTTAAAACGTATGTGGCTTTCCCTTATTATGTTTTTCCCGCTTTAGCGGAAATAAATTTGAATTGGTCTTTATCAACTATCCGAAAATGATGAACAGCTATGGTTTATTATCTCTACCTGTGAATACGATGGATAAAGTTTAATTGTAACTAAGGCAAATAATTCTTTCATTAACCATTAACCCTTTTGCTTTCCACAATTAACAGTTTGGTAATAGGGTAA
>VBAS01000023.1:29237-38269 GCA_005882975.1 Bacteroidota bacterium
GTAATATGGTAATAACCTTGGTATAATACTTGTATCCCAAATTGCAACCAGTTCTTATCCATCCAATATATATACAACATCCCGGATCGGTTCTCCGGGGTTAGTAAGTTGATTCCTCATGCAGTTGCCGTCTCGCCTCAGGCGAGACGGTTTTTTATTTAAGGAATGACTTTCTGTAATTATTAATGTAATGAATAAAGCAAAGGATCTGTAAGGAGATCGTAACTATTGTTCTTATTGATATGCGCAATTGAAAGTTTCATCACGTTTGCAATGATATCTTCTGTTGAATGATCGTAATTTATTTTTACTGGTTTTGTTTGCACCCAATCATTAAAATGCCCAGTAAAATCGTCATCCAATTTATCCAGCTTATTAATTCCCATTTGCTCAAGTGCTGCTGCATTGCATTGTTGTCCATATTGACCACTGATCGGTATCACCATTAATTTCTTCTCGAGCTTTAATGCTTCGGCAGGCGTTTCAAAACCGCCTCCTGTTATGATTCCTGAACAATTGATCAATGCATCGTTGAACAAAGCTTTTTCAACCGGCATGAAAGTGATATTGCCGCTGCGCTTAACATTTTTTGTTTGCCAGGAAAAAATGTGAAAGCGGACCGGCGAAAGCGGATGAAAATATTTTTCCATTATATGCTCACAATAAGAAGGAAGATAAACGGCAAAAAAATCCTTAGCCGCAGGTTGTGCCCTGGTAATTTCTTTTTTAATTACCGGGGGAAGGATAAAATTATCATACCGCTGAAAATGCAAACCAATATAAAAGGGTGCACGGGCATAATTTTTTAAGATCCATTCCCCCATTTTGCTTTTTTCTTTTGGTCGTGGAGTATTGGCTGAATAAAAACTTGCCTGGTGACCGAAGTTTATTGAAGGGATCTTTTTGGCTGCGCAGGCCATTGCAGTGATGCACTCAAAATCATTCAGCACAAGATCATATTTTTCTACCGGCAGATCTTTTACCTCTTTCCTGAGACGTAAAGGAGAAAGAGCAAATGCGGTTTTGGTGTAATCAAGTTTTCCTTTGCATGTATAAAATAAACTTAATCCTTTGCTACGGTATTTTATTGGGAAATTGAGATCAAGACTACTGTTAGCACCACTTAAAAAAATATCTACATCACCGTATTCATTTAAATAAGGAAGTAGCTCCATAGCGCGGCTGATGTGTCCATTACCCGTTGCCTGTACTGAGTACAATATTTTCATAGATTGGTTTTTAATACCAGTGACGTAAGAAAAAGATCAACTTCTCTTTTTATTACAGTTGTTTCCGGCTTTTGGATCTTTTTTACCAGGGCTGTTTCTTTAAACTCTTCATCACAGTAATGATAGATATGCCAGCCATGATCATAATATTCCAATGATGTAAGATTTTCTATCCAGTCACCCGAATTGAGATAGATCACTTTTCCGTGTTTATTAGTAATTACTTTTTGCTGTGGCTGGTGAATATGACCGCAAATGACATAATCATAATTATGTTCGATAGCAAGTGATGCAGCTGTTTCTTCAAAGTCGCTGATATAACGAATTGCTTTCTTTACACTGTTCTTTATCTTTTTTGAAACAGAGATCTTTTCTTTGCCCAGCTTTTGCAAGGAGAAATTGATAAAGCGATTTACCAATATGAGCATATCATATCCTTTGCCACCCAATTTTGCCAATAGCTTTGCACTGCCTTTTGTTGTATTATCGAATACATCACCATGAAATATCCAGGTAAGCTTGCCATCGATCTCAATAATTAATTTATCGGTGAGTTGAAAGTTACCAATATTCAGATCGCTGTAACGGCGAAGAAATTCATCATGATTGCCTGTTATATAAACTACTCTTGTACCATTATGCTGCAGGTTAAAGATCTCATTGATGACCTCTAAATGTGCCGCGGGAAAATATCTTTTATTGAATTGCCACCCGTCGACAATATCTCCGTTCAGAATTAAAAGATTGGGAGAGATGCTTTGAAGATAGTTTACGATCTCTTTTGCATGACAACCATAAATACCTAAATGGAGATCCGAGATAACAACAACATCAACATGTCTTTTTTCCATTTTAAAGAAGTTTTACAAAGGACTATCTTATTTATTACTCCATTATTAAGATGGTTTTACCATAGTGTGATGTCTATATAAAAAAAATGTTATCTCAGTAACATTCATTGTTTAAGCTAAAAGCAATTTCATCACATTTCATTCATGTATCATTAAGAATGGCTTTACACAGCAGCTGCAATTTCGCAGTGTCAAATACAACAGCGTTAGCAACAACATAAGTAGTACAAGCAGTAGATTTTCTCATGTGAAGTGATGGCGATTCTTTTCTAAGTGTCGCCTTTTTTATTTAATACATTTAGCGTAGATATAACCTTTACGGACAAGGAGTTCTGTTTTTTATCCGGGATCTTTTTAAAACTTAACATTGCCGAATTGCTTCCAGTATTATCTTTAAGTTATCGGATCATTAAATATTTAACATATGAATACTCCAAAAATTGATGCTAAAAAATCTTTTAAGAAACAACTTTTCGAAACAATTCATAGCCGTCTTGATCTTTCCCTTATCCAATACAAAGAATTATTGGGAGAAAAGAAGATGAACCGTTTCCTGAAAAATACAAGTAAGGAACTCGCAGCAGAGATCAGTAAAAGATCAAAGAAGGCACAGAAACGACAGGAGAGACTGCAAAAGAAAGCGGAGAAACTAAAAAAAGAACAACAGGCATAATTTCTTACTAATCCATTATTAAAAGCCGTCTCGCCTTAAGCGAGATGGCTTTTATATGAAATATATTATCATGGTTGAGTTTCTGATTTGCGAACAATTGTTCACGAAAAGAAAAACTTTGGTGTTCAGCATAGTAGATCGGACGCCAATTAAGTTTATATTATTTTTTGCGTGGCAGGTATTTTGAGCTTTAATATTCTCTATATTCATCATCCCACAAAAACAACTGCACCATGAATATCGTTTCAGTAAAACAACTTCCGGGACAACAGGATTATCTTTTAAAAGAAGATGATAAAACAGTTTTAAAACTACGTTACAAAAAAGATCTGCATACAGCAAGAGTGGAAACAGAAAAAGAAAGAAGAGTGCTGATCATCGATGATGAAGGCTTGCTTAAAACAAAGTCAGTTTTGAAAAATGAATATGGTATCCGTATTGGTTCATTAAACTATGATAATTTTTCTGATACAAATGGCTTGGTTGATATTGAAAATATAAAGTATCGTTTTATTGTTAAGAATGGAGAAGTACCAGAGTTGAATATTTATAAAGGGTCCCGCCGCAATCTTGTTTATAATTGCCAGCTTGTATTTGATGATATTAGTTCCAGGATCAAAGGGTCTCAAACGGCATCATTGATCATTGCAGTTTCATGGTATTTGTTTTTGAAAGAGGCAGTGAAGCTAGCGCCTTCATTTAACGCGGCAATTATCTTATAATAAATTTTTTATAGATAGATAGTCCCGCTTGCGGGATTTTTTTATTGTGCAACAAAGCTTCCACAATCATTAAGTAAGATTTGGTAACAATTATTTAATCTGTTGTTCATTTTGATGTAATTGCTAATATCTTATCTTTTATAGTGTTTTTGTTAACTGCATAACCTGCTCCGGAAAATTCCCGAACTTTTCAAAAGAGGTTTAAATCATATTTGATCAATTATGAGTATCTGGCTGATAGCATTAATATCTATTGCGCTGATATTTGATTTCCTCAATGGATTTCATGATAGCGCCAATGTAGTTGCAACGATCATTTCTTCACGAACCTTAAGTGGAAAGAAAGCATTGATGATGGCGGCTCTTGCAAATTTTGCCGGTCCATTTATTTTTGGTGTTGCAGTAGCCAATACGATCGGTCATGGTATCGCTGTATCAGATTTTATTACTATTCAGGTACTGATAGCGGCATTGATCAGTGCCTGTATATGGAACCTTGTTACCTGGTTCTTTGGCATCCCGGCCAGTTCATCACACGCATTGATAGGAGGATTGATCGGTGCGGTTTTTATTGGCGGAGGTATTCATGCCCTCATTTCAAAAGGAATAATAAAAGTTTTTATTGCCCTGTTTGCATCCCCTATCATCGGACTTTTTTTTGGATGGCTGGTTATGAAAATTATTTTTCTCTTTCTTAAAAAAGCGACGCCAAAAGCTGACTATATTTTTAAACTGGGGCAAATACCAACCGCCATCGCAATGGCATTAAGTCATGGGGCAAACGATGCACAAAAAACAATGGGTGTTATTACACTTGGCCTTGTTACCACTGGTTATCAAAAAGAATTTTCCGTTCCCACATGGGTAATATTAATTAGTGCGTCTGCAATATGCCTCGGAACATTTGGCGGTGGTTGGCGGCTTATAAAAACATTGGGAGCAAAATTCTATAAGATAAAACCCATTCATAGCTTTGCTTCTCAATTTGCATCGGCGATCGTAATAATTACAGCTTCCATTTTTGGCGGACCTGTAAGTACTACGCAAGTGGTAAGCATGGCGATCATGGGTGCGGGTGCCGGGGAGAGGATATCTAAAGTAAGGTGGCGGGTGTTAAAAAATATTTTTTTGTCGTGGGTGCTTACTATTCCTGTGACGGCATTATTATCCATTCCCATTTATTGGTTGATAAAATTATTGACACACTAAAAAAACAAATCATGGCATTATTTGGAACTTCTACCAAAGAAGACAGCTTTATAAGGCAACTTAAATTACAAGCAGAAAAAACTGTGAATTGTATTGAGTTCCTGGAAAAAAATTTAGACTCGATCACAGATGCTACAATAAAAGAAAAGAAAAAACTGATCGACGAAGTGATCGAGATCCGGATGGTATTAATGGATGACCTGCACAATACTTTTATAACCCCGATCGACCGGGAAGATATTTATAACATTTCTATTTCTCTTTTTGAAATGGCTTATTTTTCTTTAACTACATTGGAAGAAATGTTTTTATTCGAGGTAAAGTCTGATGAGTTCATAAAAGCGATGATTGAAAAGGTGAAAATGGAAGCAACTGAGATCTATAAGGCAATTGAAAAGATAATGAGGAATCCAAGGGTTGCTTATGACCATTTGATCAAAGTGACAAAAATGGAAACAAGGATCGATAGAGTATACCGGGATGCAGTAAAGATCTTACTGAGGGATAAAGAGAAACTTGCCTCGGACTTGCAACGAATTTTACATACAAGGGAAATATACCGGCATATCTCAAATATGTCGGACCATGCAAGGGTAGCCGCAAATGTGCTGGGAATGGCATTGATCAAACTTTCCTGATCTATATGGCTGAGACCTAAACTTCTTTTTGTTTTAAGTTTTTGGCTGCATCTTCATCTAAGAACCAATGTAAAACTCCTTCCTCTGGACTAATTAATTGCGCTGGATAAGTTTCAAAATCTTTTTCTCCTTCTAAAGCGTTATAAACAGCCATTGCTTTTGCTTCTCCATAAACAAGGAACGCAATGGCATTTGCTTCGTTGATCAGTGCGGCAGTCATAGTGATACGGTAGGATGAAAGTTCTTCGATATAAACTGCACTTACTAATGCTTTCTTTTCTTTTAGCACAGGTGTATGAGGAAATAAAGAAGCAGTGTGCGCATTGTCACCAAGTCCTAATAATACCAGGTCAAATCGTACGGGATCATTTTTAAAATAGGAAAGAATACGTTGTGCATATTTTTTTGCTGATTCATCCGGTGGAACAACTGTATTAATGTAAAAAATGTTTGCATCACGGATCATCAATGGTTCAAATAAAGCTTTTTTTACCATGTTGCCATTATTCCCAGGATCAGTAAAAGGAACATAGCGTTCATCGCCAAAGAAAAAATGAATTTTATCCCAATCAATTTGCCTGCTGTAATCAAAAGATACTAATAATTCATATAATTTTTTTGGTGAGTTACCGCCAGATAGCACAATTGCACATCTGCCTTTTTCTTTAATCGCTGTATTTACAGTTTGTATAAAGTAATCAGCTAATCCTTTTATTGTTTCATCTATTGTTTTATTAATATGAAGCATCTTATTAATTTTTTCCGTTCATGGGTAAAGTGAACCAATGGAAACCATCGGCAGCGATCAATGCTTCTGCTAACTCTGGGCCCCAAGAATCTGCTGAGTAATTTGGAAAGCTTAAGGAGGGTTTCATCCATGCATGAATGATCGGCATCAGCAACTCCCAGGCAGCTTCAACCTGGTCGCCACGCATGAACAATGTCTGGTCGCCGATCATGACATCCAGTAACAATGTTTCGTATGCTTCAGGTGTATAACTGGAATAAGTAGTTTTATAATCAAATACCATATCAACTGTATTTAACAGCATATTTAATCCGGGACGTTTACCCTGCACCTGTAAACGGATACTCATTTCCGGTTGTATGCTGATGATCAAACGATTTTGTTGCCAGCTTTCGATCGCTTCGGGTGGAAATACAAAATGCGGAAGATCTTTAAACTGTATACTTATTAATGAAGAAGATTGATGCAAACGTTTACCTGTTCTTACATAAAAAGGAACACCCTGCCACCGCCAGTTGTCAATAAAAAATTTAACTGCCGCAAATGTTTCAGTACTGGAACCAGGCTTTACGCCTTTTTCTTCGCGGTAAGCCGGCACTTCTTTTCCCTGCAACCAGCCTTTTGCATACTGCCCTCTTACAACTGAGTTTCTGATCTCTTCCGGTGTAAATTTTCGCATGGCATGCAATACATCCACTTTGCGACTATGTATTTCTGCAGCATTAAAATTATTAGGAGGCTCCATTGCGATAAAATTATTCGGAGGCTCCATTGCAATCAAACAAAGTAATTGAAGTAAGTGATTCTGGATCATATCACGCATTGCACCTGAACTATCATAATATTCACCGCGACCTTCCATTCCGAGTTCTTCGGTAACAGAAATTTGCACGTGCTGAATATAGTTCCTGTTCCACAACGGTTCGAGAATAGCATTGGCAAAACGAAATGCCAATAAGTTCTGTACAGTTTCTTTCCCGAGATAATGATCAATGCGGTAGATCTGTTCCTCGTTATAGTTTTCATTCAGCAACTTATTTAATGCCTTTGCTGATTCAAGGTCATGACCAAATGGTTTTTCAATAACAATTCTTGCATTTTCTTTTTGTTCGATCAACTTATTTTTAACAATGTTCGTTGCAATTACCGGGAATAAGGTTGGTGCTACGGCGAGATAATGGATAACATATGCTTTTTCATTCCACTCCTTTTCCCGCAGTGCGATCTGGTTGCAGATGCCCTGGTAACTGTCGGAATTATTCAGATCAGCCGCTTCGTAGAATATATGTTCTGAAAATATTTTCCACTTATCATCTGATGCTTTCCCGTTGCGTGAAAACTGGTTAATACCTTCTAATAATTTGTTCTTAAATTCTTCATTGGTTAATGCATTTCTTCCTGTACCGATAATTGAAAACTTATCAGGCATCCAGCCATCTAAAAATAAATTATACAAAGCCGGCGCTAATTTCCGGCGACACAGATCACCGGTGGCGCCATAAATAACAAAGATGGTTGGCTGTGATTTAATTTCTTTCACGATAACTAATTTATTTGTGTTTTTTCCAATCTGTATGAAAACTTCCTTCCATTCCCGTTAGCTCATACGTATGTGCTCCAAAATAATCTCTTTGCGCCTGTATTAAATTCGATGGCATATGTTCGCTACGTAAAGCATCAAAATAACTTAAGGTGGCAGTATAGGCAGGGATAGAAATGCCTGCAGTTATTGCTTTTAGTACAACTTCTCTTGCAACAGGTGTGGTCTTATTAATAATTGATTGTACATCCTCATCCAATAATAAATGCGAAAGCGCAGGATTTGTTTTAAATGCATGGTGAACTGTTTCCAAAAAAGAAGCCCGAATGATACAACCACCACGCCAGATCTTTGCTATCTCGTCCAGCTTTAATTTATAATCATAAGCAACTGAAGCTTTTGATAATAAATGCATCCCTTGCGCATAAATAAGGATCATGGAAAAATAAAATGCATCTTCCAGTTTTACCAGGAACTCATCTTGATCTAAATCTGTGAAATTATTGCTATCGCTTTTATAAGCAATAGCGGCTTCCGTTCGCAGCGATTTATATTTTGACAGATCCCTCATCGCTACTGCGATATCAATAGTTGGAATTGGTAGTTCGAGATCAGTTGATATTTGAGTGGTCCATTTGCCGGTACCCTTTGCTTTTGCTTCATCTTTTATTTGATCAAGTAATAAACTGCCATCGGCATTTTTATATAAAAAAATATCAGCTGTAATTTCCAGCAAATACGATTGCAGTTTGCCCTTATCCCAATTCGCGAACACTTCATGAATGTCTTCGTTGCTTAGTTGCAAACCTTTTTTTAAGATCTCGTAAGTGTCTGCGATCAACTGCATCAGTGCATATTCAATTCCATTATGTACCATTTTTACAAAGTGCCCTGATGCACCAGGACCGATATAAGTTACACATGCATCACCATTTACTTTTGCTGCAATACTTTCCAATACGGGTTTGACAAAAAGGTAGGCTTCTATATCTCCGCCCGGCATCATGCTTGGGCCTGTTCTTGCGCCTTCTTCTCCACCAGAAATACCCATTCCAAAAAAATGCAATCCTATTTCTGCTAATCTATTTACCCTTGCTGTCGTATCATTGAAATGTGAATTCCCTCCATCAATAATTATATCTCCTTGCGATAGCAATGGCTGTAACTCATCGATCACCGCATCTACAATTTTACCCGCAGGCACTAATAACATGATCACCCTGGGATGCCCCAGGCTGTTTACAAAATCGTTTAGAAGTATAAAAGCCTTTACCGGTTTTCCTGCACCTTCATTTTCAAGTAAGCTTAACTTTGATGGATCTTTATCATAACCAGCAACAGCAAAACCATGATCAGCCATATTCAGCAACAGGTTACGTCCCATTGTTCCGAGGCCGATCATTCCTAAAGTATATTTGTCTT
>VBAS01000349.1 GCA_005882975.1 Bacteroidota bacterium
GTTCTTTATTTATATAACACATCATCAATTAGGATGATATTTTTCTTTATTGAAAAAGAAAATATTAATTCGAACTGGTATTGCTAAAACGAAAAAGCCCCGTGAAAGGGGCTTTCAATTTATTTTTCCTGCATGAAAGGATATTTGTAATCTGTTGGTGGATTAAATGTCTCTTTGATCGTTCTTGCACTCAACCAGCGATAAAGGTTAAGGATGCTTCCTGCTTTATCATTGGTACCACTGGCTCTTGCACCGCCAAATGGTTGCTGTCCAACAACGGCACCGGTTGGTTTATCGTTTATATAAAAATTACCTGCAGCATTTCTAAGTTTGTTTGTTGCCAGTTCAATTGCTGATTTGTCTGTTGCAATGACTGCACCCGTCAACGCATAGGGTGAAGTTGAATTAACAAGATCCAATGTCCGCTCAAACTGGTTGGCATTATATATATATATAGTAAGTACCGGTCCAAAGATCTCCTCGCACATCGTTACATACTTTGGATCTTTTGCCTCAATGATCGTTGGCTGAACAAAATATCCCTGGCTTTTATCACACTTGCCGCCTACCCATATTTCTGCTTTGTTATCTTTTTTAGCGTTATCAATATATCTTTTAATGTTATCAAAACTTTTTTCATCGATCACTGCATTTATAAAATTGGTGAAGTCTTCCGGAGTTCCCATTTTAAAACTCTTTACACCGGCGATCAATTTCTTTTTAACTTCTTCTGCAATGTTTGAAGGGATATAAGCTCTTGACGCAGCAGAACATTTTTGTCCCTGGAATTCAAACGCCCCCCGAAGCAATGCTGTAACAACAACATCAGGATCGGCAGTTTTATGTGCTATCACAAAATCTTTACCACCTGTTTCTCCAACTATTCTTGGATATGACTTATATATAGATGTATTCTTTCCAATGGTTTCCCACATATAATTAAACACACCGGTTGATCCGGTAAAATGAACACCAGCAAAATCTGGATGGCTGAAACAAATATTTCCAAGCACTGGTCCACTTACATAAACTAAATTGATAACTCCATCAGGTAAGCCACCCTCCTTTAAAATGCGCATGAACATTTGCGCTGAATAAATTTGTGTATGCGCCGGTTTCCAAACAACAACATTACCACACATAGCTGCACTTGTGGGAAGATTACCACCAATAGCAGTAAAATTGAATGGAGTGATGGCTAAAACAAATCCCTCAAGTGGACGATACTCCATTCTATTATGCATACCTGCGCTGCTGATCGGTTGTTGTTTATATATTTCACTTAAGAAATGAACATTGAAACGTAAAAAATCGATCAGCTCACATGCTGCATCTATCTCTGCCTGGAATGCATTCTTACTTTGACCAAGCATGGTTGTACCATTCATGTAAGGACGATACTTTGTCGCCATCAGGTCAGCTGCTTTTAAAAATATATTGGCTCTTGTTTCCCAATCCATACTAGCCCAACTTTCTTTTGCTGCTAATGCGGCATCGATTGCTTGAGTAACATGCTTTTCATTTCCTTCAGAATAAGTTCCAAGAGTGTGAGCAATTTCATGTGGAGGATGAAGTGTTCCTTTTTTATTTGTTCTTACTTCTTTACTGCCGATATACATGGGCACATCGATCTGTTCTTTTTTTAATTCAGCTAAAACTTCTTTTAATCTTTTCTTTTCTGGTGAACCGGGAGCATAACTTAATACTGGTTCATTTGCGGGCATCGGGTAAGAAAAATATCCAAGACTCATATTGAAAATTTGAGTTGCAAAGATAGGCTAAGAGATATAAGAGAAAAACCTGCCGGGCCGACAGGCGGAGAGATAAAGATTATACCGGCTTTTATTGCATTTCAATTTTTATTCCTGTGAATTCAGCTTTCATATCAGGTTTCATTTTTGGTCCATCACCAGGAAATCCTGCATAAACTGCAAATCCAATTTGTATTTCTGAATTCAACCAATCACCCGAATATTCTCCTATCTTTTTATCCTCGTTATCAGATACAGATTTATAAAATGCAATTAATTTATTTCCTTTTTTCTCCAATCGTAACCAGCTATTCATATTGTCAGCTTTTCCTGCAAATGCTTTGCTTTTATTTTCAACAGTTTTTTTAAATGAAACTTTTGGAGTTGGATTACCCCCGGTTCCAATACTCAAAAAAACATAATTTTCTTTTTGCTCATTTTTATTTCTGACAACTATCCCTGCGCATTTCATTCGAACTATTTTTAGTGATATTGATATTTGCCTGGACTGAGAAATCTCCATTCATTTCCTTAAATAACATGCCACCGCTTTTTTCATCTTCCCACCAGCATTTCATAATTGGGATCATTGTTATAGTATCATTCTTCTGGTATGAGACAAATAAATTTCTATTTAAATACTGCCAGTCATTGATCAAACCGGCAGGAACGTTAGCTTCATTATTATTTTTCCCGATCGCTTCTACAATATTCTTTACTTGTTCTGTTGGCGATATAATATTATTAGTGCCCCAGAATGACGGATCAAAAGCCGAAGGAAGATTACTCACTAAATTTTTTCTTTTCCATTCATTTTCACTTGTAATTTCATTTGTTATAGTTGACAACAGGTCAGTGAATATCATTTCATAATTAATAGTAAGATCAAGATCGATCTTTTTCTTTTCTTGTTTATACCCGATCTTTTCTTCTGATTCAATATGGCTCAATAGCCATTTATCATCCACTTTACTAAAATCAACCCTGGCTCTCCAACTCTTACGTTTGAGATCTATATTCAACAAGGCTGCAAAGATCTTATCACTGCCTGTAAGATCTTTTATATAAGCAACTCCAAGCGGACTAGTTTCGGCCTCATAACTAACAACTGCGAATTCACCCATATCAATCAATAATTTTCCTTTTTCCAACGCTTCTTTTACACCAGGTTTCTGATCAAAACTGATACTATACAACCATCTTCCATCAAACTGAACGATTGAATCAATTTTATAAATAAAATTTTTGATCTTTTTTGAGTCAAGGAAATCAGGAATATCCAGGAAAAAATTCTTCCCGGTTGCAGCTTGTGGTCCTCCACCTGGATGATAATCTTCAAACAATCTTGTATAAGCAACATCTTCTTTGCTTCTGCCCTGTATCAATTGAAGTTTATAAGATCTTTTTGCCGGGTGAAATTGTGCAGCAAATACAGCTTCGGCAACAGAGAAATAATTTTCTTTGTCTTTAATGATCTCCCTGTAAAATCCTTTGTTCTCAAAATTTTCTTTTGGCTGAAAAGTTGGAATAGCCGCGATCGCTTTTTTAATTATTTCAAGTGCCGTTGTTCTCTTTACAATTACTTCACTTAATTCGGCAGCAACTGCTTCAAGTCTTACTTCAAAATAATTTTTATTAATAAACTCTTTTGAAAAAACAGTTTTTGAACGATACCCAACCATTGAAACACGAATAGAATCATAGGAAGTTGTAAAGGAAAAAACTCCCTCCTTATTTGCAACAAGTCCTGTTTTTTTACCAGAAGAAAATAAAATGATGCTTGCAGATGATAATGGTTCGCCTGTTACAGCGTCCAACACTTTACCTTGCGAAATAGCAGATAAACCAAAACAACTGAAAAGTATAATTGCAGAAAGTTGTTTCATAAAGACATATTGTTTACTGAAACGATCCATGAACTCAATTGTTACAAATACATTTGGAATTTCTCGCAGTGTACGCAGCGAAGCAGCGATTGCAGCGTAATAAAGGCTTTCGTTGCGACGTTCTCAAACTTTGCGTTCGCTGCGTGAAATTAGTTTTGCGATTCTTTCTCACTCATCAAATACGCTTTTATAAATCCATCAAGCTCTCCATCCATCACCGGTTGCACATTACCTACTTCAAAATCGGTGCGATGATCTTTGATCATTTTATATGGATGAAAAACATAAGAACGTATTTGCGAGCCCCACTCTATTTTTTTCTTTGAAGAATTAGTGGCATCTTTTATCGCCTGGCGTTTGCGAAGTTCTTCTTCATACAAACGACTCTTCAACATTTGCATCGCTAATTCCCTGTTACCAAGCTGCGTTCTGTCTTGCTGACAAACTACAACGATACCAGTCGGTAAATGTGTTAACTGAACTTTCGTTTCTACCTTGTTTACATTCTGTCCGCCGGCTCCCCCGCTACGTGATGTTTCCATTTTCACATCAGCAGGTTTTATTTCTATATTGATCGTATCATCAACCAATGGATAAACAAATACAGATGCAAATGAAGTATGACGACGGGCATTACTGTCAAATGGCGAAATGCGAACCAAACGATGCACACCACTTTCAGCTTTTAAAAATCCATAGGCAAACGGCCCCTCAAATTCGTACGTACAGGTTTTAATTCCTGCACCATCGCCCCACTGCCAATCCAACTCTTTTACTTTCCATCCTTGCTTTTCTCCATACATGCGATACATACGTGCAAGTATCTCTGCCCAATCCTGGCTCTCCGTTCCACCAGCGCCGGAGTTTATTTGTAAAACGGCAGGCAATTCATCTTCGGGTTCATTCAATGTTGCTTTGAATTCTGCATCATCAAGCATCGTTAATGCTTTATCATAAGCAACCTTTGTTTCTTCTTCTGATGCATCACCAGCTTTCCAGAATTCAAACAACACGGCAAAGTCTTCCACTGCCGATCCAGTTTGGTTATACAGATCAACCCAGTATTCATTCACTTTTATTTCCTTCATGATGGAAGTCGCACGGGCATTATCATTCCAAAAACCGGGACTTAGTGAAAGCTGCTTATCATTTTGGATCTTATCAAGGCGGTTATCGACGTCAAAGAAACCTCCTTACCCCGGCAATGCGGGACCGCATATCATTCAATTTTTCGATTGTCATAGGGCGCAAATATAGTTGAAAGTTACCAGTTGAAAATTGAAGGTTATTATGAGCCCAACTGCATTGCTATTATGATACTTCTGTTGCGTCGCACACTTGTACTTCCGGAATTTCTATTCACCAATATTCAGCTTCCCGTCCATGTCCCGTAGGGACATCTTGTAGGTAGTAGCACAATCGTAATGAATGTCCACAACGTTCCATCGGAACGATTGGTGCAAACCGAAATTTGAAAATTTAGCACCATGCGTTCCTACGGAACGCATATAAATTTTTGATGATTTTTACTACTACCCACCAAGTGTCCCGATGGGACACTTTTCTATCATGATTTCATTTCTCAATTATTCTTATTCTTAATTAAATTTGGAACGACAACTTGCATAAAGCTGCGAGCTAACGATAATTTTATGAAGCCCTTCATAACAATCATATCATTCTTCATTACGACACTTTGTTTTTCACAGGTGACAACAACTGTACAGACGGTAATTGTTGATAGCGGAAAGTATGAATTTAAATTACAGGTA
>VBAS01000350.1 GCA_005882975.1 Bacteroidota bacterium
TATAATTTATATTTTGTCCTTCCCGCCACCCCCGCTGATACTTCCCGTATCAGGGATTCATTACAACTTCGCTATAGCACAAGAGGCAAAACGGTGGTGGAGCAGAATTAATTCTAAAAAAACTTGCAGCGGCTATTGCTTTAACGGAAAATTATTCATAACCTTGTTTCCCTCTTGAGAAACCTTCGGCACCCTGCGTTACTTCCCATTACCTTTTTCTAAGATCTTCTGTTACCCAAACATTTTTCCGCATCCTTTTATCTTTTCTGATTAGTAAACTAACGGCTATTATGAAAATCGCACAGCACTTTCGTGCTTTTCTCGAAAGACATAACTATTTACAACTTCCTCAAATTGGAAAATTTGAAGTGGTAGGAGAAAATCCTGCGGCAGAAAATGATCATTCAAGAAAATGGATCAATTTCCAGCCAGATCAAAATCAAACAACTGATTCTGAACTGATAGATTTTATTTCCAAAAACATGAAGGTGGAGAGTAACATCACAGCTTCCGATCTCAGTTGTTTTATAAGCTCCATAAAAGAAATGCTGATACTCGGTTTTGAAGTCGAGATCCCGGGAATTGGTTACCTGCATTTTGAACCTAATAATATTTTAAGATTTTCAGGAAAAAATATTTATAAAAAGACCATTCAGAAAGGATGGAAACGAATTCCGGCTGGCATATCAACTTCTTTCTGGCTTTAACTACCTGCTTGCTATATGAACACCAGGGCTGTTATGAAAGTAGCAGCTCTTTTTATTTGCTTATCGGCGTGAGAAGTTAAAAAAAGAAAGGCTACCATTTCTGGTAACCTTTTCAGAGGTCCCTGGCGGATTCGAACCGCCGTAGCAGCTTTTGCAGAGCTGAGCCTAGCCACTCGGCCAAAGGACCCTATTTATTTTCCGTTTTCAGTCCCGATAATTTATCGGGATTATATTTAGATTTGTCTTAAACGGGAGCAAATATAAGCCGTTTATTTAAAAGATTATAATCCAACAGACATGGCAAGGATCGCAGAATCGGAAATGATACTAAATGCAAGAGGCGCTATATACCATTTAAACCTCCTTCCTCATGAGGTCGGTAACACCGTTTTTCTCGTCGGCGATCCGGATCGTGTAAAAGAAGTAAGCAAACATTTTGACAAAATTGAATACAAAAGCGAATACCGGGAATTTATCACACATACTGGAGTTATTGGTAAAAAAAAATTAACTGTTCTTTCTACCGGCATAGGCACTGATAATATTGACATTGCTATTAATGAATTGGATGCTATAGTTAATATTGATCTAACGACAAGAGAGATCAAACCAACGCTTACCTCTTTAAATCTCATTCGTATTGGTACTTCAGGAGCATTGCAACCCGAGATCCCTGTCGATAATTTTATTGCTTCCACTCACGGTCTTGGCATCGATAATCTTCTGAATTTTTATCGGCATGAACAAAATGATGAAGAAAAACAATTGCTTCATTCCTTTGTAACCAGTACGCAGATGCACAGCCAGATAGGCTATCCCTATATTGCCGGCGCCAGTGCCTCGTTAATTAAGCATTTTGTAAAAGATTTTTACCAGGGAATTACTGTTACTTGCCCGGGATTTTATGGCCCCCAGGGAAGAGTGCTTCGATTAGGAATCAGCAATCCGGAATTGATCAATCGGCTTACTCAATTTCGATTTGGTCAGCATAGGATCACTAACTTTGAAATGGAAACATCGGCCATTTACGGACTAAGCAGGCTACTTGGACACAACTGTCTTTCGTTAAATGCCGTTATAGCTAACAGGGTAAGAAAAGAGTTTTCAAAAGATGGGAAGGCCGCAGTTGAAGCACTGATCATTAAAGTATTAGAAATTGTATCTCAAAATGTATAAGAAATAATATGAGGACAGAGTTTTTCAAATATCAAGGCACCGGAAATGATTTTGTGATCATTGACAATCGTAATGGTCATAACGTAGTTCTTAGTCAGGATATGATAAAAGAACTCTGCGACAGGCGTTTTGGAATTGGCGCGGATGGCCTGATGTTATTAAATGAAAGATCAGGCTATGATTTTGAAATGGTTTATTATAATGCCGATGGTCTGGAAGGTACAATGTGCGGGAATGGAGGTCGCTGTCTTATAAAATTTGCTGAAAGCGTAGGGATACAAAAGGAACTGTACAAGTTTATTGCTACTGATGGAGAACATGAAGCAAGGATCGATACCAATGGTGTTGTTTATTTAAAAATGAATGATGTTGATAATATTATCAATCATCATAGTGACTTTTTAGTTGATACGGGTTCGCCTCACTACGTAAAATTGATTCCGCATCTTACCGACTATGACGTAGTTAAAAAAGGCCGGGAGATTCGCTATAGCCGTGACTTTGAAAAAGAAGGTATCAATGTAAATTTTGTTGAGCAGCTTGATGAGCCTGATAAGATTTTTGTAAGGACATATGAACGTGGTGTTGAGAATGAAACCCTCAGTTGCGGAACCGGCGTTACCGCTGCTGCATTAGTTTGCTATCATAATGAAAATGGTTTTAATGAGGTAGAAGTAAAAACGCTTGGTGGCAGACTGAATGTAGAATTTGACCGGATAGATGATGGCAAATTCAGAAACATCTGGCTCTGTGGGCCTGCAGAAAGAGTATTTAACGGAAGTATAGAAATTTAAATCTCCTTCCTTCATCTTCACTATAATCTTTTCTTAATGCATCGTTTTAATCTTCGTGTGTATGGCATTCTTATAAATGATAAGAAGCAAATACTAGTTGCAGATGAATATATACGTGGCGGCTTATATACTAAATTTCCCGGTGGTGGTTTAGAATTTGGAGAAGGCACAAGAGATTGTTTAAAAAGAGAATTAAAGGAAGAATTAGGTATTGAAGCAGAGATCGGAGATCATATATATACAACGGATTATTTTCAAATGTCTGCATTCAAACCTGATGATCAAATAATTTCCATCTATTATTTTGCAAAGCAATTAGAAGAATTGAAAGTGCCGTTACGCATTAAACCATTTGATTTTGATGAACAACAAATGGAGATATATAATAATACGGGAGAAGCGGAAACATTTCGATTAATCGAATGGAATGATTTTTCTGATGAAATGCTAACACTTCCTATAGATAAGATCGTTGCGAAGATGATCAAAGATCAGTTCTAGCTCAATAGTTATCACTATCCATTATCCAGTAACAAGTATCCAGCATCTCATCATCCTGCTGTAGGAATATTTGGAAATGCATCCTGCTCCTGCCCCATTGCTGCTCTC
>VBAS01000351.1 GCA_005882975.1 Bacteroidota bacterium
CATTTTTTACTACCGCTGCTAATGCTTTGATAAATACTGGTGAAATATTTAATGATGTAATACGGGCAAATTGAATACCATATTTTTCTGCTTGTTCACGGGCAGCAATGTCAATATCATATAAAATTTCAAGATGATCAGATAAAAACTGTACTGGTGCTATCAAGATATGTTTTTGACCTTTTGCATTAAGCTGGGGCATAATATCGGCAAAATCCGGTTTAAGCCATTCCTCCGGAGTATGTCCTGCGCTTTGATAACAAAACATCCAACGGCTTGTTGGTAAGCCTGCTTGTTGAGCAACTGCAGCTGCGGTTTCTTTTAATTGATTAATATAGTCCGGGTCTTTATCAATAACGCGTTTTGGCATACTATGTGCTGAAAAAAGTACAGAAATATGTTTCCGGATGTCAGGTGGAAAACGATGCAAGGCTTCTTGTACTCGTTCTGTAAGTGCCTGGATAAAATATAATTGCATATGCCAATCTTTTGCAATAGTATAGTGTATCTTTTTGTGATGAAGCATTTTTACAGCGTTTTCTACAGAGTGGATATATCCACTCATAATAATTGGAGAATATTGCGGTGACATAATAATACCAATGATATATTCTATATGATCAGCTATTTCTTGAATAACTTCTGCAATAAACGGTTGGGAAAAACGCATTCCTGCTTTGACATAAAAATGATAATTATTATTCTGTTTATGCAACTCTTTTTGTAACGCGGCAGCTTGTTCTTGTGTTATATGTATTAATGGTGATCCATGAATATTTTTAAGATATTGTGGAATATCAGCAAGTGTTTTTGGAGAACCATAGGTCATTAAAATAACGCCTATTCTTTTATTTTTGATGGACATATTCAGTTAATCTTTTTAGATTTGCAACAGGAGTATCCGGTAATACACCATGCCCCAGATTAAAAATGTAGCCTTCCCGTTTTGGTAATAAGAGAAATAATTCATCAACGCGTTTTTTTATGAGTGAAAAATCACTGAGTAATAAAACAGGATCGATATTTCCTTGTATTGCTTTTGAAAAACCTATTTCTTTCCAGGCTTTGTCAAGAGACATTCGCCAATCAATACCAATAACATCGCATGGTACAGAAGAAAATGATTTGAGTAAAGCTGCGGTATTTGTTCCAAAATGAATAAGCGGTATTGTTGCAGTACGTATACGGTCACAAATAGTTGATGTATATGGAAGAACGTATTCCTGATAATCTTTTTCACTTAGACATCCTACCCAACTGTCAAAGAGTTGTATTACTTGCACTCCTGCAGTAATTTGCGCTTGCAGATAGGTAATTATTATGCTGGTTAACGTAGTCATAAGTAATTCCCATGCGATTTTATTGGTATACATAAATGATTTTGTTTTTATAAAATCTCTTGTTGGTTTTCCTTCTATTAAATAACTTGCCAAAGTAAATGGAGCTGCAGAAAAACCTATTAAAGGAATTTTATGATATAGTTCATTTTTCAAGATTGCTATTGTTTTTCCTAAATAAGGAATGTCCTGATCAGGTTCTAAAAGTCGTAATTGTTTTACATCTTTCAATGATTGGATTGGATGTTGGATAACCGGTCCAATATGTTCTACAATTGTTAAGTTAACTCCAATACCAAGTAACGGAATCATAATGTCTGCAAATAAAATGGCGGCATCAACACCTAATATATCTATTGGTTGTAAAGAAACTTGCGCTGCTAATTCAGGAGTTTGACAAATTTCCAGAATAGTATGGGTTTCTTTTAATTTTCTATATTCTGGAAGATATCTTCCTGCCTGGCGCATGTACCATACAGGTGTATGGATTGTTTTTTTTCTGTAACATGCATCAAGAAAAGAAGTATTCATAAAAAGTGAAGTGCTTCACTAACAGGTCGGTACACGCAGGTAAAAACAGGGGTATCGTTTAACGTAAATGCCCGTACAGGATCTGAACGTAAATCCATAACCAGTTGTTGAAAATCAGTAAGTGCATCTGTTTCATATGAAACAATAAATTCATTATCATCAATGCCATAAGAATATACTAATAGTTGCTGTATCTGCGGATAATTTCCTCCGATTTTCATATGTCCTATCATGAGTTCTTTTCTTTTTTCAAATGGAAGCATATGCCATTCCTTTGTTTTCGTGAATGGATAAATAATAAGATATTTTCCTCCTTTGCGATTTGTATGAAGATGCGTAACAGATCGTGATGAATATTGTGTTAGTCGTGTCATGCCAAATAATGTATGAGTAATTTCTATATGTTTGCCCAGTTGTGTATGCAGCAGATTGTTCAGTAAATTCTGTATTGTTTGTAATTCATCACTTTGAAACCACAGTAATAAAGATGTATTCGCTTTTAAACCAACTGTTGTATAGGTATGAACAATGACTCTTTTTTCTTTTTCTATTTCCTGGATAAACTTTTTTTGAAAATCAGTAATGTGATTTTCTGGTATATCAAAAATAGTTTTTTTGGAACTAAGAAAAATATAATTATGATATAGCATAGGTTATATTCTATAATATTTCTTGTAACTTTGTAATCATACCGTTTGTTGTATGAATATCTGCAGTAAAAATTTTAAGAAATCCTTGCTTTTGTGCGGTCTTCGTTGTAACCGGACCAATAGAAATTACGGGAATAGCACAAATTTTTTTTTGTATTGACGGTTCTTTTACCCGTTCCAAAAAACCCATAATGGTAGATGGACTGGTAAAGGTAATATAATTAATTTTTTCTTTTTTTACAAAATCTTCAAATAAGAGATCACGTTTTTGAATAAATATTGTTTTATACAAAGGAATGTCTGTAACAATAGCTCCTTTTGTTTGTAACTCTTGAGCAAATTTTTTTGATCCAAGTTGTCCCCGGGGTAATAAAATTTTTTGTCCTTGAATTTGTTTTATTTCTTTTACCAGTTGATTATTGGTATATATGTCTGGAAGAATATGCACTGGTAAATGATAGTGCATAACTTTTTGCGCTGTTTTTTTTCCAACTACTGCAATTTTTTTTCTTTGTAATATTTCCTTATCAATACCTGCTGTTTTCAAACCATGTAAAAAAAAATCTACCCCTTTTGTGCTGGTAAAAATAATCCATGTATATGCGGAAATATGCATCAACGCATTTTTTACTACAGGATCTGTTACATTACTTATTGTTTTTATTGCAGGAAGCATATAGACATGTGCTCCCTGGTGTTCCAGTCTTTTTTTAAAAGACACGGCATCTGATCCGGAACGAGTAACAACAATACGTTTATTTTGAAGCATATGTTCTTATCTGGATAAGCAGTTGTTTTGCAAGTTGTCTTCCAAGTTTTGTACTTTGTGAAGGTGTTCC
>VBAS01000352.1 GCA_005882975.1 Bacteroidota bacterium
TATATAGCCGGCATCAACCGATCCCAAATCCACCGGGTGGACCTTTTGCCGGAACATACAATGGAAAACCATTTGATCAAAGTGGCGCAAAAGCATCGGATCTCACAGATCAACAAAAAAAATTCCTGACCAATGATAATTTGAGGCATGTACTTATTACTTCTGTTAAAAGTGCAGATGTGGCCGCAGAATGGAATAATAATGTGCAGTCATTGGTAGAAGGAATTGGCCTGGGTATCCCTGCAAACAATAGTTCTGATCCAAGACACGGTACGATTGCCAACGCTGAATTCAATGCTGGTGCTGGTGGTTCTATTTCTATGTGGCCCGGCTCATTGGGTCTGGCTGCAACATTTGATCCTGCTATTGTAAAAAACTTCGGTCATATTGCTGCGGTTGAGTACAGAGCTTTGGGAATTACAACAGCTCTTTCACCACAAGTTGATATTGCAACAGAGCCAAGATGGAATCGTGTTAGCGGAACGTTTGGCGAGGATCCAAAACTTGCAGCAGATATGGCTCGAGCATATATTGACGGATTTCAAACTTCAACAGGTGATAAAGAGATCGCAAATGGTTGGGGCTATAATAGTGTGAATGCAATGGTGAAGCATTGGCCCGGCGGCGGCAGTGGCGAAGGTGGTAGGGATGCACATTATGGTTATGGAAAATATGCAGTATATCCTGGCAAAAATTTCGCTCAACATTTTACACCGTTCACTGATGGAGCGTTTAAGTTGAGCGGGAAAACAGGAATGGCGGCAGCAGTGATGCCTTATTATACTATCTCCTACAACCAGGATGTAAAGAATCATGAGAACGTTGCTAACAACTATAATTCGTATATCATCAATGATCTTTTGAGAAAAAAATATAAATACGATGGAGTTGTTTGTACTGATTGGTTGGTGACAGGTGATGAAACTGCGGTTGATATTTTCCTTACAGGTAAATCATGGGGTGTCGATAAATTATCTATTGCAGAAAGGCATTATAAAATACTGATGTCAGGTGTTGATCAGTTTGGCGGTAATAATGATGCAGCACCGGTTATCGAAGCATACAACATCGGAGTAAAAGAGCATGGAGAAAAATTCATGAGAGAAAGATTTGAAGAATCTGCTGTTCGTTTATTAAAAAATATTTTCCGTACAGGTTTATTTGAAAACCCATACCTCTACCCGGAAATTTCAAAAAACATTGTTGGTAATTCCGAATATATGAAAGCTGGTTATGATGCGCAACTGAAGTCAATGGTCTTGCTGAAGAATAAAAAAATGGCGCTGCCATTACAAAAAAATAAAACTGTTTATGTTCCAAAAAAGTTCACTCCCGCCGGAAGAAATTTCCTTGGCATAGAAACACCTGAAAAATTAGATTACCCGGTGAACATGAATATTGTAAAAAAATATTTCAATGTAACCGACAATCCTGATGAAGCAGATTATGCATTGGTATTTATCAGCAGCCCCAACAGCGGTAATGGCTACAATAGTGCAGATGTAAAGGCCGGTGGCAATGGTTATTTGCCGATCAGTTTACAATACGGTGAATACACAGCTACTGATGCAAGAGATCCAAGCATTGCTGGCGGAGATAAGTTTGAATCGTTTACCAATCGTACTTACAAAGGAAAATCAGTCAAAGCTATTAACAT
The DNA here is from genome assembly GCA_005882975.1 of Bacteroidota bacterium. Lineage (GTDB taxonomy): Bacteria > Bacteroidota > Bacteroidia > Chitinophagales > Chitinophagaceae > VBAS01. Next base: position 1,658 of record VBAS01000352.1, read on the forward strand.
TACTGACCTTTCAATGGTAACGGAAACCTATGCAAAGATGAAAGGTAAACCAGTGATCGTTTCTGTAAACATGAGCAACCCGATGGTGTTCTCAGAATTTGAAAAAATGGCGGATGCTATAGTGGTAAATTTTGGTGTGCAGGACCAGGCAATTCTTGATATTCTTACGGGCAAAGCAGAGCCTTCAGGCTTATTGCCTTTGCAAATGCCAGCGAATATGCAAACAGTGGAGAAACAATTTGAAGACGTGCCACATGATATGCAATGCTACAAAGATTCGGAAGGGCATGTGTATGATTTTGGTTTCGGACTTAACTGGAAAGGAGTAATAAATGATGCAAGAACGGCGAAGTATAAAAAGAAATAAAAACTTATCTTGTTAGAATGAATACTGATTCATTCAAAGGACAAGTAGCAATTGTAACCGGTGCAGGCCAGGGAATTGGCTTTGAAATCTGCAGACAACTTGCTTTGCAAGGCGTTTCAGTTTTATTGAATGATATAGACGAAAAGCTCACTTCTTCAGCAGTAAATAAAATAACAAATGAAGGTGGTAATTGTATCGGCTTGGCCGGAGACGCTTCCGATATTGATTTCATTAATAAGATGGTGAGCCAGGCTCTAAACAATTTTGGTAAGCTAACAATTGCTATCGCCAATGCTGGCATCACCTTGTTTGCTGATTTTTTTGATTACACTTCTGACTCATTTAATAAAGTGATGCAATTAAATCTTGGTGGAAGTTTTTTTCTTGCACAGGCTGCTGCAAAACAAATGAAACAACAAGAAAGTGGAGGAAGTATTTTGTTTATGTCATCTGTTGTTGGTCACCAGGCACATAAAAACTTAGCAGCTTATGCAATAACGAAGGCCGGCCTGGAAATGCTGGCTAAAAACTTAGTAATTGAATTATCTCCTTATAATATTAATGTAAATGCAATTGCTCCCGGAGCAACTCTTACTGAAAGAACATTAGAGGATAAAGAATATACGAAAACATGGAGCCGCATTACTCCATTGGGAAAACCCGCTTCTACAAACGATATTGCGAATGCTGCATTATTTCTTGTTTCACCGAATTCAAGACATATTACAGGGCAGAGTCTGATAATTGATGGAGGTTGGACATCGGTGAGTCCTTCACCTTATTAATTTTATTTACTCCAGGCTTTTCTTAAAAAATTTATCCAGTTCTTGTTCATTATATTTTCAACATCAGTTATTGAATATCCCCGTTTAAGAAGTAATGAAGGAATTGATTGCAGATCAGCGATTGTTTCTACATCATAAGGGCATTGTTCTCTGCCATATCCACCATCAAGATCGGAACCCATACCAACATGAAGAGTGTTACCTGCGATCTGGCAGATATGATCAATATGCCTGCGATCTGGCAGATATGATCAATATGATCAATTATTTTTTCAATATTGCAATTCATTTCTTTTGGCATTGATTTTTTTCTCACCCATCCCGGAACGATCATCCATGCATCGAAAGCGGCTCCGATCACTGCTCCCCTCTCGATCAATACTTTTATCATATCATCACTGAACTGACGATTATGATCCACCAATGCACGGCATAGATTATGACTAGCCCAAACATGGCCATGAAAATTATCCATCGCCTGCCAGAATGCATCATCACAAAGATGCGTAGCATCTAAAATAATATTGAGCTCTTCCATTTTTTTGAGCAACGCCAAACCATCTGCATTCATTTTACCAGTTGCATCGGTACCATTTGCATATCTGCCAGGACCATAATGAGCGGGCCCAACGGCTCTTAGTCCATATTCATAAGCTCTTTCTAAATGCCGAACAGTTATTAATGAATCGGCGCCTTCCAAACTTAAAACATACCCAATTGGCTTTTGCTCATGTGGCCCACTATCTTTCCAAACATCAAGGTGAATATTTAAAGAACGCAGATCTTTTATTTGCACCATCTCTCCCTGTTCTTCCATCGCTTTGTACCATGCCAGCTGTGCTTGTGTTGCCGCCCATGCTTGTTCGGGTGAATGCCACCCGGGCAAAGGATTATCCGGTGAAACATACCTGGCGATCTGTGTTGCTACAACCAAACCAATATTTCCTTTTTTTAATTCAGGTAGAGAAACTGTAGCATTGCCACGACCGGGTTTATCATTCAACTCTTTTTCTCTTGCATTAATATCCTGAATTGGTTGTTGCAGATCACGGTTCCATTCAATAGCATTCCAGGCAAGATCAAGATGGGCATCGACTATGAACATGTTAATAGTTTGTAGTTTGTGGTTTGTAGTTTTTAAATTGAAAAAATTTTATAATAG